>NZ_CP012358.1:2345000-2494031 GCF_001267175.1 Thiopseudomonas alkaliphila
CACGGCCGAGGTGATTGCCTATGGCCAAGAACGGCGTTATGGCAAGTTTATCCGCGGCGCGATGATTACCCGCGGATTGCCTGGCACTGCAGATTTAGCGCATTTGGCCAATCAGCAAGATCCACGCTTACAAGACCCGCAGTGGGTAGCACAGGTCAGTCAGCAGGTAGCTGAAATGACCCGCATTTTGCATCAACACCGTTTTGCCCACAATGATTTAAAGTGGCGTAACTTATTGGTTAATCAACAGGGCAAAGTGTTTTTAATTGATTGTCCCACTGGACGTTTTTGGTGCTGGCCATTTTTACAGCGGCGGTTGATTAAAGATTTAGCCTGCCTTGATAAAGTGGCCAGTGAGCAATTATCTCGCACCCAGCGTTTGCGCTTTTATTTGGCCTACCGCCAGCAATCACGGTTAACGCGGCAAGATAAAGGCTACATTAGACAAATTGTGCATTATTTTAAGGGGCGCGAATGAACGCTTATATCAATCCCAGCGCACAGCCGTTATTGGCTAAGCATCAGTTAGATAGTTTTGAGGCGCTGTGGAACCTTGAACTCGAGCCAGTAGACGAGCCCAACGTATTACGCGGTGGTTACAGTATTGTGTGCCGCTTAGAGTTAGATGGCCAAGTGTTTTACCTTAAGCGTCAGCGTAATCATTTAACCCGCAGTTGGTGCCATCCCTTAGGCGAGCCGACCTTTGCCCGTGAGCTGCGTAATATTCAACGCTATCAAGCCTTGGGTATTCCAACCATAGAGCCGGCCTTTTTTGCTCAGCGTAAGGTATCAGGGGAAAAACAAGCTATTTTACTGACCTATGCCTTAACCGACTGGCAGGATCTAGATCACTGGCTGAGCCGTTATCCTGAGTTACCCGTTGAGCAACAAGTTGCCATGGTAGAAGCATGTGCCGATTTAATTGCCCGTTTGCATCAGGGGCGTTTAATGCATAGCTGCTTATACCCCAAGCATGTGTTTTTACAGCAGCAGGGGGCGGGTTTTAAAGCCTGTTTAATTGATTTAGAGAAAACCAGAGCTTTTCGTTTAGCCCAGCAAGACCGAGTAAAAGATTTAGATACGTTGTTTCGCCGTGTCGGGCAACGTTGGGGCGAAACGGAGATGCGTACGTTTTTGCAGCGTTATTTAACCAAGCCCTACAACTTAGAGCAGTGGATGTTGCGTTTAGCTAAGCGCCGAGTTGAGAAGGAAAGTCGCCGATGAGTTTTGCTTTGCTCAAAGGTCGAGCCCCCCAGTTACCTTTGGCATTACCCTTAGCTGATCAGTCGCAGTTAAGCATTCAGCGCTGGTTGCGGGTGTTACCTAACCGCCGTTATGTGGGGCTAGCGAAGTGGCAAGGGCAAGCGGTGGTCATCAAAATTTTTACTGGCCGTAAAGCCGCGGCTGCTTATCAAGCTGAGATTGCCGGCTTCAGTGCCTTACAGGCTCAAGCCATTAACTGCCCCGAGGTATTACAGCATCACCAAGCCGGGCCAGAGTTAGCCTGGGTTATCAGTGCTTACCTGGATCAAACCCAAAGCTTAGCCGAGGCTTGGCAACAGGTGGCCAGCGAAGCCTACTTAACAGAGGCTCAAGAGTGTGTGCTGGGCCGCGCCTTAGTGACCATCGCCGAGATGCACCTTAAGGGCCTGTGGCAGGCAGACTTACATCTGGATAACTTTTTAACCAATGGTCGGCAGTTATGGGTGGTGGATGCAGGTAGCATTCAGCAGCAAGAATTAGGTGAGCCGATCACCCGTGAGGCTGCGCTGGCTAATCTGGCGGTGTTTTTTGCCCAGTTACCCAATGGCTTAGCGCCCTATTTAGAGCAATTGCTGGTGCACTATATTTTAGTTAATAGCACCCATGCTTTGCCGATTGAGCGCCTAGAAGCGGAAATTGCCAAAATTAAGCGGTGGCGGTTAAAGGATTATTTACATAAAACCGCCCGCGATTGCAGCCTGTTCAGTGTCCAGCGTTCGTTATGTAAGCTGCAGGCAGTGTGGCGTCAGGCCTTGCCTGAGTTACAGCCGGTGTTGGCCAATCCTGATCAGTTGATTGCCCAAGGCCATATTTATAAAACCGGTGGCGCGGCGACCGTGGCTAAGGTTGAGTATTCTGCCGGTGGGCGGGTAACGCCACTGGTGATTAAGCGTTACAACATTAAGCACTTAGCCCATTGGTTAAAACGTTTTTGGCGGCCGAGTCGTGCTTGGCATAGTTGGCAGGCGGCCAATCGCTTAGAGTTTTTAGGTATTCCCACGCCAAAAGCATTGGCGGTGATTGAGCAGCGTTGGCTGGGGTTACGTGGGCCGGCGTGGTTTATTACTGAATATTGCGCCGGACAGGATATAATCGCCCACTTTGCGCCTTATCTGCAGCCAGCGGCAGGGGCAGAAAAAATGCCGCCAGAAGCGATGTTACAGGCGCTAGATCAACTGTTTGCGCTGTTAATCCGTGAGAGAATTAGTCACGGAGATTTAAAAGGGCACAATATTTTTTGGCAGCACAATCAATGGTGTTTGATTGATTTAGACGCCATGCAGCAGCATCAGCGTTTGGCCAGTTTTCAACGGGCGTATGCCAAAGATCGGGCGCGCTTCTTACGCAACTGGCCGGCAGAGAGTACACTTTACCAATTATTAGATCAGCGTTTGCCGCAGGCAGAAACGCTTAGCGAAGAACACTAAGAGGCAATTTCATGGCACTAACTATTCTCGGCTTATCCGGTGCATTGAGCCACGACCCATCAGCAGCACTTTATATCGACGGTAAATTAATTGCCGCGGTGGAAGA
The DNA here is from genome assembly GCF_001267175.1 of Thiopseudomonas alkaliphila. NCBI lineage: Bacteria > Pseudomonadati > Pseudomonadota > Gammaproteobacteria > Pseudomonadales > Pseudomonadaceae > Thiopseudomonas > Thiopseudomonas alkaliphila. The sequence goes on from NZ_CP012358.1 coordinate 2,347,797, forward strand.
AGAGCGCTTGGTGCGGGATAAACACGCGAAAAATCGTATGCCCTATGAGTCTGCCAAGTTCTGCTTAGAGCAAGCAGGTATCAAACCGGCTGATGTGGATGTAGTGGCGATTCCCTTTGCCCCAATCAGTATTACTGAAAAAGCCCGTTGGCATTATGCCAAGCGTTACTGGTATGCCCCTGATCGTGCGTTAGATGCGATTTTAATGGGGAATCGTCGGTTTAAGCGTTATTACAAGAAAATTCAGTGGTGTTTAGAGCAGCTGGGTTTTGATTTAAAGAAAATTAAAATCGAACCGGTCGAGCACCACCTCGCCCATGCCGCCAGTGCTTATTTGTGCTCGGGGTTTAAAGAAAAAACTGCGATTTTAGGGATTGATGGTAAGGGTGAATACGCCACCACCTTCTTTGGTTACGGCGAAAACGGCAAGATTCATAAAATTAAAGAGTTTTATGATCCCGATTCCCTCGGTGGCTTATACGGTGCCATGACCGAGTTTCTTGGCTTTGAAATGCTCGATGGCGAGTTCAAAGTGATGGGCATGGCGCCTTACGGTAATCCGGATCTGTATGATTTATCGCGTTTAGCCAAGTTTGAAAATGGCGAGCTGGTAATTAACACCGAGTACGCCAACGTGATTGGACTGCGCCGTTATAAAGAAAAAGGTAAAGGTTTTTACTTTTCACCCAAACTTATTGAATGGCTTGGGCCTAAGCGCGAAGGCGATATTGCCGATGATCCGTATATTCATTACGCCGCCAGTGTGCAGGCGTTATTTGAAAAGCTGGCGCTGGAGATGATGGATTATTACCTGGGCGATATTATTAAAGAAACCGGTAAGTTAGCCTTTGCCGGCGGCAGTGCGTTGAACGTTAAGCTCAACCAAAAAATTATTGCCCGCGAAGAAGTTAAAGAGTTGTTTGTGCAGCCAGCGGCCGGTGATGCCGGTACCGCGGTGGGCGCTGCGGCGTTTATTTCGCAAAAGCGTGGGGTGCCGGTAGAGAAGATGGAGCATGTGTATTTAGGCCCGTCTTACACCAACGAAGAAATTATTGCGGCCTGCGCCAAGCACCCTAGCCAACCCCAGTGGCAACAAATCACTGAGGTGCCAGCAAAAATTGCCCAGTTGATGGTAGAAGGTAACCCCGTGGCTTGGTTTCAAGGCCGCATGGAGTTTGGTCCGCGGGCGTTGGGTGGCCGTTCGATTATTGGTTGCCCAAGTATTCCGGGAGTGGCGGATCGAATTAACGAGCAAATTAAATTCCGTGAGCGCTGGCGTCCATTTTGCCCGTCAATGATTGATAGCGTGGCGCCACAAATGCTGAAAGTGGATCATCCGTCACCTTTTATGACCTTCACCTTCGAAGTGAATGATGAGTGGAAGAGTCGCGTGCCTGAAGTAGTGCACGAAGACGGTACTTCACGGGCCCAGGTGCTAGAGCGGCAATATAATCCGCGCTGGTATGACTTAATGCTGGAGTTAGAAAAACTTACCGGCAATGGGGTGTCGTTAAACACCTCCCTTAATCGCCGCGGTGAGGCGATGGTCTGCTCACCGAAAGATGCCTTAGATATGTTTTTTGGCTCGGACTTACAGTATTTAATTATGGAAGATATTTTAGTGGTGAAGCAGGGGGCAGCGCCTCTTGAGTCTGCACCAAGTGAGTCAGCTGATGCACAGTCAGTCTAAGGTTAATTCTGCAGCGCCTTGGGTTTTGCAGTTTTGCCATGGCTATGATGGCCCTTTTTTAGATTGTGCGCGGCAGTATGCGGTGTTGTTTAAAGACACGCCGTATAAAGTGTGTACGGTATATTTAACCGGTGAGCCAAGTGCTGAAGTGGTGGCGGGTAGCGCCTCGGATGAGGTGCTGTTTTTTAACTTTAGCAGTAAGCAAGTGCGCGGCTTAAAACTGGCGGCGATTAAGCAGTTTAAGCAGTTGGTGGCCAGCCGTAATTTTGCTTTTTGTATCGCCCATCGCTTTAAGCCAATTTATATTGCGTTATTGGGTTCTAAGTTGCCGGTGATTGGTGTGCACCATGCTTTTGGTGATTATCAGCGCCGTTCGCGGCAGTTGATGGCGAATGTTTTTCATCGTCGTTTACGCCTGTTGGGAGTCTCCAATGCGGTGCGAGATGACATGCGTAGCTGTTTGCCAAAGTTTGCCGAGTCCGAAATTCAAACCCTGTATAACCGTATTGATGTGGCTGCGGTGCAGTCCGAGCAGGTTAGCCGTGCTGATGCCCGTTTAGCTTTGCAGTTACCACAGGATGCCTATGTGGTGGGTAATGTGGGGCGCTTGCACCCGGATAAAGACCAAGCCACGTTAATTAAAGGCTTTGCCCAAGCCTTGCCGCAGTTACCTAAAGGCAGTTTGCTAGCGATTATGGGCAGTGGCCGTTTAGAGCAATCCCTTAAAACCTTGGCCCACGAGTTGGGGATAGCAAGCAGCGTGCGCTTTTTAGGCCAAGTGCCTAATGGCCGGCGTTATTTTAAAGCTTTTGATTTGTTTGCCTTAAGTTCTGATCACGAGCCCTTTGGCATGGTGCTACTAGAGGCGATGGCCGCTGGGGTACCGGTAATTGCTACCAACTGTGGTGGAGCCAAAGAAGTGGTCGAGAATCCTGACTATTTATTTGAGTTAGGGGATGTAGCGGGGCTGGCGCAGTTGTTAGCGCAACGGCCTAGTGCTGAGGCTAGTAACTTAGAGCGGTTTACGGATCAGTATGTGCTGAAGGAATTTGAAAGGATTTTTAAGCAATATGCAGTTTAGCCATCAAAGTGATGTCACCATTGTTATCACCAGTTGTGGTCGCTTTGAGTTACTCAAGCGCACATTAGCTTCTCTTGAGCAGTTTAATACCTATCCAGTTAAGCAGGTATTTATTACTGAAGATTCAGGTTCTGAGCTAGTAAAAGCGGCTGTTCCTAAACATTGGTTAGAACATACAGTATTTATTATTAATAACCCAAAGCTAGGTCAGCTAAAGTCAATTGATGCAGCTTACAGTCAAGTAGCCACACCTTGGATCTTTCATTGTGAGGATGATTGGGAGTTTTATCGCTCAGGGTTTATTGAAGACTCTATGGCTTTATTAAAAGAAAAGCCAGAAGCCTTACAAGTTTGGTTGCGTAGTTATTATCATGATTTACGCATACATAGCCCTTATGTTTATCTATCAGAACTTAGAGTTTTAGATAGTATTAAATACTATGAAGTGCTTTCCTCTAAAGAAGACTGGCAAGGGTTTTCATTTAACCCAGGCCTTAGACGCTTAACAGACTACCTGCAGTATGCTCCTTATGCCCAATACAGCGGAGAAAAAGAATTATCACGCTTATATGCAGCTGATAACCGCCCAGCACTTATTTTAGAAAATGATGCTGTGTTACATACTGGCTTTGGTGCCCACGTAGAGGTTTCTGAGGAAAAAATTAAAAAAGTCCAGCGCAAAAAGCGTGAGAAAATAAAAAATATCTTGTTTTTTATTGTTGGATTTGTAATGGCTGCTGTACTCAAGATTTTTATCTGATGGAATATGAATGAAGGTATTATTTTTAGTACAAAAAGAGCAGCGAGCGATTTTAGATCGTCTATATGATGGAGTGGCTGCTAATTGTGACTGTGATACTCGTTGGTTAAGCAGTGATGAGCAGGGAAACTTGCGTCGTTACTTTAAGCAGCATGTACAGGTTGATCAGTATCAGCGAATTATTCTATTTCTAAGGTTTAAAAAAGAGCTTAAACAAGTAGCCTTTATTAAGCGTATTCCTAATTTAGTGATTTTAGAGCACGATGCCTACCAAAACTATATTCCCTGTAAATATACGGGCAAGTTCTCCAAGCACTATCGTCACTTACCTTGGGCCCGGGTTATTAGCTCGGGGGCAGTGGTTACTAGGCGTCTGCAAGCAGAAGGAGTAGACGCTGTATTTGTGCCTAAAGGCTATGATCAGGCGTTGCTGTCTAATCTGCAGCAACCACGTGATATTGAGCTGGGTTTTATTGGCAGTACTAAAAGTGTGGCTTATTCGCAACGTAAAGAGTTGCTTGAGCAATTAGCTAAAACCGAAAATCTATTAGTGACCCGTACTAATTCAGGCCAAGACTACCTAAATACCCTTAATCGTATTCGTTTTTTTGTCAGTGCGGATATTGGTATGGGGGAATACATGATTAAAAATTTTGAGGCCATGGCCTGTGGCTGTGTGCTGTTGGCCTATGATCATGGCTCTGAAGAAAGCCAAGCCTTAGGTTTACTTGATATGCAGAATGTGGTGCTGTACCGAAATTTAGAAGAGTTACAGCAAAAACTACAACTGTTACGTACTAATACAGTCTTAGCTGATCAAATTGCCGCAGCTGGGCAGCGGTTAGCAGAGCAGCAGTTTAGCTTTGCCAATATCGGTAAAAAAATCGTGCAGGCGTTACAACCACCATTACGGCCACAGCCTGCTCCGTCAATGTGGAGCCGCCTATGTTCGGTGTTAGGGTATTAACATGCAGCAGCCTTCCATTATTTTATTAATTCCTTATTTTGGCCAATGGCCTGCATGGTTTGAGTTCTTTTTACAAAGCTGTCGTTTTAACCCAAGCATTGATTGGCTGTTTTTTACTGATTGCCCGGTACCCTCAGATGCCCCAGAAAATGTGCGCTTTATTAGCATGAGTTTTACCGAGTATAAGCAGTTAGTGAGCGAGCGCTTAGGAATCCCATTTAATCCCGATAGCCCCTATAAATTATGTGACCTTAAGCCCGCCTTGGGGTATGTGCACCAAGCGCATGTGGATGGGTATGACTTTTGGGGCTTTAGCGATATTGATTTAGTCTACGGTGATTTGCGTGGTTACTTTACTGCCGAGCGTTTAAGTAAATATGATCTTTACTCCACCCATGCTAGACGCGTATCCGGCCATTTTTGTTTAATGCGTAATACCGCCAAAATGGGTGCAGCTTTTAAGTTAATGAAAAACTGGCAGCAACGCTTAGCCGATCCAACTCATCACGCCTTAGATGAGGGAGCGTTTAGCCGGATTTTTATTCGGCATAAAAACTTCCCTAAGCCTTTATTTAATTTGCTGGCCAAGCTTAATCCATGGCGGCGTAACAGTGAATTTATTGAGGCTTACAGTACGCCCAACGCTGGTGTGCCTTGGATAGATGGAAGCTATAACTTTCCTACTGAGTGGTATTGGCAAGCAGGTAAGCTAACTAATGATTTAACGGCAGAAAGAGAATACCCATACTTTCACTTTTTTGGTTGGAAAAGTAATTGGTCTCAAGACTCATTTAATCGTTGTACAAAAAGTACTAGTGCTTGGCTAGTCAATAGCAATGGATTTAATAGCAAGCTAGGTGTGTAATGTGGAAAAAATTAAAGTTTTACAGTTACATCCTGATTTTAATGTTCGGCGCTTAGATATATCTGATCTTGGTGAGCAAATTTTTAAGGCATTACCTAAAGAAAATTATGAAACTACCAATGGGTTTCTTACAGGTAAGCCTAAGCCGGGTGATAAAGAAAGCGTAGCAGACCGTTCAATTTATTTTCAGTTTAAATCTAAGCAGCTTAAAGGTTTACGCCTTAAAGCAATGTGGCAGCTCTATCAGCACATTAAACAAGAACAGTACGATGTGGTGATTTGTAATCGGTTTAAGCCTGTCATCATGCTGCTATTTATTAGTCGCTTCTTATCTATCCCCCTGTGTATTGGGGTAGCCCATGGTTTTGGTGACTATGATCGCAGTTATCGGCGTAAACAAGTCAAGCGCTGGGTGCGTGATAACTGGCGTTTTGTAGGTGTTTCTCCAGCTGTCAAGCAGTACTTATTAGACTTGAATAGTGGCTTTACCGAGAACAACACGGTAGCTATTACTAATGCAATTGATGTTGAGCAAGCAGTGGCTATACAACTTAGTAAAGAGAACGCACGTACTCAGCTAGGTTTACCTTTAAAACAGCGATTAATTGGTGCATTAGGGCGTTTGGTACCAGTAAAAGGCCACACTTATTTAATTGCTGCCTTTGCAGAGATTGCTGCAGATTTTCCTGATACTGATTTAGTACTAGTAGGTGAAGGTCGTGAGCGCGAGCATTTAGAGCGGCAAATTAAAGCGTTGGGGTTATCAGAGCGTGTGCATTTAACTGGTTTTGTAGAAAATGCCTTAGCCTATGTGCAAGCATTTGATATTTGGACTATGCCTTCATTAGCTGAAGGGTTAGGCTTGGCCTTATTAGAAGGCATGACCGGAAGCTTACCCATTATTGCCAGTGATGTACCCGCTATGCGCCCTTTAATTGAAGGCGCGGGGGGCATTGCAGTGCCGCCAGCTAAGGTGCCTGAATTAAAGCAAGCGCTGGTATCCTATTTACGTTTACCAGAGGCGGAGCTACAGCAGTTAGGGGCACAAGCCTATCGCTATGTGGTGCAACACCATAGTTTGCTTGATTTTCAACAGGCCTATCGGCAGCTAATCGAAACTAATTTACCTAATTGTTAAAGGATTACTCAGTGACAGTGCTATCTAGGCTAACTAAACAGCATTTTTTGTATCTGCTATCGCTTTGTTTCAGTGTGTATTTGCTATCGCACTATATGGGGCTCAGCTCTAAAGCAGTAAATAATGTGTTTTATCTTGGTTTAGCGGTGCCTTGCCTCATTTTTTCGCTGATTAACTATCGAGCGACTGCTGAGTTAATCAAGCAGTTTTACTGGCTATTTGCTTTGGTTGCAGTGGTTTCACTGCTGGATATGCAGCAAGCAAAAGAGATTAAGCGTGGTCTTTATTTGCTGCTATTTTTTATTAGCTGTGTATTGGTAGATCAGGGGAAGGGGCGATTAAAGTATTGGCTGTTGCCCTTTAGCTTAACCTGCCTGTTAATGCTGTTTTATATAACAGCTGACTGGATCTGGATTTGGAGCCATAGCGCGCGCTGGATTCGTTATTCTTACTGGTTGAATGTGTACTTTCACCCCAGTTTTTTTGCCATGCTGATGTGTTTTGGCCTACTCATTGGCTGGATGTTGTTTTTAGGACCTTGGCTAGAGCAGCGTTATCAAAAAACTGGCTATATCTTAGGGCTAGCCGTTTTTTCACTGGTGATTTTACTCTGCACTACGATTTTCCAGTCACGCACGGCTTTGGTCGGATACGGTCTGTTTTTTATTGGATTAATTATCTATAAGCGCTTTTATCTGATTGGTTTAGTACTGGCTGTTGCCATGGTGGCAGTGGTATTTGGCTTAGGCTTTGATGAGCAGTTAGCTAATCGTGGTTTTAGTTATCGGTTGGTTATTTGGCAAGAAGTATGGCGGCAATTGTTACATGAGTGCAATCCAATACTCGGCTGTAATATTCCTCAAGGCTACAAAATTTTAGGTGAGTTTGATCACCCCCATAACGTGTATTTAGCCATGTTTTATCGTAATGGCTTACTGGGTGGGGGCTTGTTTTGTTTGTTTGTAGCGTACTTTTTTTACCGTGGAATCAAGGCTAAATCAGTTTGGCTGGTAGTTTCTTTGTTTGGCTGGGGCGCGCTAATTACTGAAAATAATAGCTTGTTTACCTCTCCACAGCCGTTTTGGATTTATTTTTGGTTGCCGGTTTTTATGACTATTTTAGATAGCCATAAATCCCAGGTGCAGGGGTATTGGCGGCAGTTAACAGCTAGAACGGATGCTGCTACCAGTCAGCAATAAGCTAGTGGCCTGCTAAGTAGCGCTATCAGTTCTTATTAGGTTGCATAGCACTACTTAAATATCACTTATCCCAGCCAAATATTTGCCGTTTGCCCCCGTTCTGCATATTTTTGTTCTAGCTGTTGTTTTAATGCGAGCTTAGCGGCTGGGGTGCCATGCACCAAGCGGATATTACTTGGCCAAATACGCATGCCGGTGATAAAGCGCACTAAGCCCGCTTGGTCGGCATGGGCCGAGTAGCCGCCTAGGGTTTCTATTACGGCTTTAATTTCAATCCGCTGTTGATCAATAGTTACGTAACCTTGTTTGGGGCCGTATTGTTGTATTTGACGCCCTAAGGTGCCTTCCGCTTGGTAACCAACAAACAGCACGTTGTGCTCTGGGCTATCCAACATAGCTTTTAAGTAATCCACAATGCGGCCGCCACTACACATACCGCTGGCCGCAATGACAATAGCGGGGCGTTTAGTTTGTTGTAGGTGTTGCACCATTTGTAGGTGATCGTGGTGCGAATCAATGCTAATCAGTTGTTCAAAAGCTAAGGGTTTGCGCCCTGCTTTTAGTCGTTGCTGGGCTTCTTGGTCCCAAAAGGGTTGTAGTTGACGATAGGTTTCACTAAAGCGGCTGGCTAAGGGCGAGTCTAAAATAATGGGTAGCTGCGCCCAGCGTATCGGGCACTGGGATTGGCTTAGGGATGGCGGTTGGCTGGTTGTTAAGGGGTGTGGCTGTTTTTTGCAGTGGTAAATAATGTCTTCTAGTTCATACAGCAGTTCTTGGGTGCGGCCAATGCTAAAGGCTGGAATGAGCACGGTGCCACCATCAGCTAGGGCTTGTTCAATCACTTGTTGTAGGCGCTGCCGTCGGTTTTTGCGTGAATCATGTAGGCGATCACCGTAGGTGCTTTCTATCACTACCGTATCGGCGCGATTAGTAGGCTTGGGCGCGGTTAAGATGGGGGCATAGGGCGCCCCTAAGTCGCCGCTAAAAATGACCCGTTGCTTGTTTTGTGTTTTAGGGTAGTGGATATCTAGCTCTACATAGGCTGAGCCTAGAATATGGCCGGCACGCTGTAAGCGAATTTTAACCTGTAAATCATCTCGATTAAGCATGGGTAACCAACGGTTGTAGGGCAGGGCAATAATACGTTTTTCGATCAGTTTTAAATATTGCTCAACGGTGGCTTGATCGCGGCTTACCCCTAGTTTAAAGGCATCTTCTAGTACTAGGGGTAGTAGTTTGGCTGAGGGTTCGCTGCAAATAATCGGGCCTTGGTAGCCGGCAGCTAATAAATAGGGAAGCCGCCCCACATGATCAATATGCACATGGGTAACAATCAGTGCTTGTACGTTGTCAATAGCAAAGTTAATTGCTAGCTGTTGGGCGCTGGCTTGTTGATCTGGGCTAAGTTCAGCGCCCTGAAATAAGCCACAATCAACTAATAAGCTGGTATTGCTGTCTAGCAGTAGCTGATGGCACGAGCCAGTTACACCATCTTTTGCGCCGTGGTGCATAAATTGAGGGAATTTATTGGGCATAGCAGACTCCTTGTCTGGTATTAGTTAGCCTACAGAGCTAATGCTAGCAGACTTAAAATCAAAGTAATGCTTAAAACACCTTATAAAACATAGGGTTGTTGTGGACTTTGATTAAAGTTAGTAGGGCTTAAGTGTGGGCCGCTACCTATTTGTATTAATTTGTAGCAAAATGGTGCCTTTTTTATAGATTGATTAGCCTAAAGGCTGAGTTAATAAATGGAGTAGTAACCTGTTATGCAAAGCTCTGCTGAAAATTCGCGTTACGCTGATGATGAAATTGATTTATTTGAGCTGGCTCAGTCGATCTGGCAAGAAAAAATAACAGTAATGCTGGTAGCCTTTGTGGTGACTGCGTTGGCGTTAGCCTATGCCGTAGTTGCAACCCCAGTGTATGAGGTTAAAGCCATTGTTAAGCCTGCCCCGAAAAAAGATCTTGATGAGTTAAATGCTGCTGGCCTGTATAAATTAACGCCTGAAGAAGCATTAACCGCAGTGGGGGCTAGCCTAGAATCTTACGATACTCGTTTAGGCTTTTTTCGACAAAATCGTGATTTATTTAAAGAGCTAGACCGTGAAGGACGCACCTTAGAGCAAACCTTTGAGGCTTTTAATGAAAACAGCATTAAACTGCTTAAGCCAGACGCGAAAAAAGATGAGAGCTTTGCCAAGTATGCCGGTGTCAGCCTGCAGTACCCTAAAGGTATTGATGGGGTAACTATTGCTAACGGTTTGGTGGAGTATGCCATCGCCTTAGAAAAAGAGCGTATTTCACAAAGTATGGCGACTTTAACTAATAACAGGGTAGAGCAGTTAAACCGTAAACTACAAAATATGCGAGCAGCCTATGACATCAGCAAAGAGGCTGAAATTGCAAAGCTAGTAGAAAAAGATCAGCTTAAAAAAGCCCGCTTGGAAGATGAGTTAGCAGCTATTAAGGTGGAGCTGAAAACCCGCCGTAAAAACCGTATTCAGCAGCTTGATGAAGCCATTGTAATTGCTAAGCAACTAGGCATTCAAAAGCCTGCCACACGGGCTAGCTTAGCCAGTTTAAGTGCTCGCAGTAACGTAAGTCTTACTGAAGTAAATAATGATCAAACCCCGTTATATTTTTTAGGGGTGGAGGCATTAACCGCTGAGAAAACAGCTTTAGAGCAACGTGAAAATGATGACTTTACTAGCAGTCGTATTGTTGAAATTAACAAAGAACTCAAGTTACTAGAAAATAACCGCAAAGTAGAAAGCTTATTAGCCCGGGAAAATGATGAGCTGTTTTTAGCCGATTTAGCTGCTATTCATGCAGAGTTAGCTAAGTTAAAAAGTATTGAAATTAATTGGGATAATGTAAAATTAGCGCGTTTTGACCAATTAGCAGTTACTCCCCGCAGTGCAATTAAACCTAAAAAGTCTTTAATAGTAGCTATGGGTGCGCTGCTGGGTGGAATGCTAGGTGTATTTATTGCACTAATTAAAGCAGCTATTCGTAAACGTAAATTGCAGTTAGCTTAGGTTTTAAAATGAACTTTAAATTTTTATTAGTATTTTTTAGTGCCGTAATGCTTGTTGCCTGTGGTAAGCCTGATACGGACCTAGATGACGTACAGCCAGCAGTAGCGCCTAAGGCCAGTTCGACTGCGATTTTTTTGCCAGGTGGTGAGGGGATTGATTTCGGAAAAGCTCCAATTTTAGTTAGGGAGGGAGTGGATAATGGTGGTACTCCTTATAAACTAGTTACTTTTGAGTTCGTAGAACAAGCTGTAGATGTTGATTTAGCAATTAATAAATTATTGAAAAGTTATGGTTATGAAAGAAGAGAAATACCTGATGATAAACTAACTTTGAGAGTTATATATAGTAAAAATAATTCTAGGATCCTGTTTAGATACTCTAATTTATTTAAAGAGGGTTTTACTCGAAAAACCAGTTTAGTAATATCATGGGCAGTAAAGTAATGAGTAATATTAGTCGGTTAGCTGTTATAGGTTTGGGATATGTAGGCTTACCCTTAGCAGTTGAGTTTGGTAAAAAGCGTTCAGTTGTTGGGTTTGATATTAACCAAGCAAGAATCAACGAGTTAATTGCGGGACATGATGCAACGCTAGAAGTAAGTGATACAGAACTAGCAGATGCTAAGCAACTTTGCTTTACCGCAAAGCTGGATGACCTAGCGGATTGCAATGTATTTATAGTTACTGTACCTACCCCTATCAATGAACATAAGCAGCCTGATTTAACCCCCTTAATTAAAGCCTCTGAAACCATCGGTAAGGTTTTGAAAAAAGGCGATATCGTAATTTACGAATCAACGGTCTACCCAGGCGCTACTGAAGATGATTGCGTGCCGGTATTAGAGCGCGTTTCTGGCCTAACATTTAACCAAGACTTTTACGCCGGCTACAGCCCCGAGCGGATTAATCCAGGTGATAAAGAACACCGCGTTACTAACATTAAAAAAGTAACCGCCGGCTCTACTCCGGAAGTAGCTGATTTGGTAGATGCGCTGTATAACGAAATTATTACCGTGGGCACCCACAAAGCCAGCAGCATTAAAGTGGCCGAAGCCGCCAAAGTAATTGAAAACACTCAGCGCGATGTGAACATTGCATTAATTAATGAGCTGGCGATTATCTTTAATAAGTTGGGCATTGATACCGAGGCGGTATTGCAAGCAGCCGGTACTAAGTGGAACTTCTTGCCGTTTCGTCCGGGCTTAGTTGGCGGCCACTGTATTGGTGTGGATCCCTATTACTTAACCCATAAAGCGCAAAGCATTGGTTATCAGCCCGAAATTATTTTATCGGGTCGCCGTTTAAATGATGGCATGGGTGCTTATGTGGTAGGCCAACTGGTGAAAGCCATGCTGAAAAAGCGCATCCATGTGCAGGGCGCGCGAATTTTAATTATGGGATTAACCTTTAAAGAAAACTGCCCAGATTTACGCAATACCCGAGTAATAGATATTGTTAAAGAGTTAAATGACTACGGCATTCAGGTGGATGTGTTTGATCCTTGGGTAAACCCAGAAGAAGCCCAGCGCGAATACGGTATTTCGCCAGTAGCTAGCCCAGAGCAGGGCGCCTATGATGCGATGGTGTTAGCCGTAAGTCATGATGAGTTTAAGCAAATGGGCGCGGCGGCTATTCGTGCCTTAGGTAAGCCTGAGCATATTTTATATGACCTTAAATATTTGCTAGCAGCAGATGAGGCAGATTTACGCCTGTAATTACAGCTAATGCCCCCCTTGCTTGGTTGCCTGTGTCTGGGTAACCAAGCGTTGATTCACTGAGTATTGGATAACGACATGACAACTAACGCTTCATCTACTAGCGCTTATGCCCAGTTACAGGTGGCTCTTAAGCAGGCACCTAAAACCTGGTTGGTCACTGGGGTAGCGGGTTTTATAGGTTCTAATCTATTAGAAACCTTGCTTAAGCTTGATCAAACGGTGGTTGGTTTAGATAACTTTGCTACCGGGCATCAGCATAATTTAGATGAGGTGCAGGGCTTAGTCTCGGCCGAGCAGTGGGCGCGTTTTTCTTTTATTGAAGGGGATATTCGTAATCTTGCTGATTGCCAGCAGGCCTGCGCTGGGGTGGATTATGTGTTGCATCAAGCAGCATTGGGGTCGGTGCCGCGTTCAATTAATGATCCTATTTTGACTAACAGCGCCAATATCACAGGATTTTTAAATGTGTTGGTGGCGGCGCGCGATGCCAAGGTGCAAAGCTTTACCTATGCTGCCAGTAGTTCAACCTATGGCGATCATCCGGCGTTGCCTAAGCTAGAAGCCAATATTGGTAATCCGTTATCGCCTTATGCAGTAACTAAGTATGTAAATGAGCTGTATGCCGATGTGTTTGCTCGCACTTATGGCTTTAATTGCATTGGGCTGCGTTATTTTAATGTGTTTGGCCAACGGCAAGATCCTAATGGTGCTTATGCGGCGGTGATTCCGAAGTGGACGGCGGCGATGATTCAGGGCGAGCCAGTGCTGATTAATGGTGATGGCGAAACCAGCCGTGATTTTTGTTTTATTGAAAATACAGTGCAGGCTAATTTATTAGCGGCAACTACGGATAATCCTGCAGCTAAAAATCAGGTGTATAACGTGGCGGTGGGTGATCGTACTACGCTGAATGATTTATTTAACGCCATACAAAGTGCACTAACAGAAAACGGCGTGAACTATGCAAAACAGGCGGTTTACCGCGATTTTAGGCCAGGCGATGTGCGCCACAGCCAAGCCGATGTGAACAAGGCAGAAACGCTTTTAGGCTACGCGCCGGAATACCGAATTATGGAAGGGATTGCGAAGGCGATGCCTTGGTATGTGCGGTTTTTGAAATGAGAAGCCAGTTAGACGCGCTATTAGCACGCTTCAAAAAAAGCAAAGATGGCAAAGTGCTCGCCAGCAACTTTGGCTATTTAATGCTGCTGCAAATAGCAGGATATGTATTCCCACTAATTACTATTCCTTACCTAGCAAGGGTAATTGGCGTAGACGGTTTCGGAAAAATTGCGTTTGCGGCTGCAGTGATGGTGTGGTTTCAAACCGTTTCGGATTGGGGCTTTAACTACACCGCCACCCGAGATGTGGCGCGAAATAGGGATAACTTAGAAAAAGTATCTGAAATTTTCTCAAACGTATTTTGGGCAAGAATATTTCTTGCGGTGGTCTCTTTTGCTTTGCTTTACCTGTTGATTGCCACGGTGCCTTACTTCAACGAAAACAAAGATATTTTGCTCGTAACCTTCTTGCTTGTGCCAGGCCACATTCTGTTTCCAGATTGGTTCTTCCAAGCGATGGAGCGCATGAAATTCATTACTTTCTTCAGCCTGCTAACCAAAGCATTGTTTACCGTGCTAGTTTTTGTATTTGTGACGGAGAAAGAGCACTACATTATCCCGCCTTTACTAACCTCGCTTGGCTTTTTGTTGAGCGGCGCTGGAGCGATGTACTTAATTTTGGGAAAGTGGGGGGTAAAGCTAAAGCGCCCACAATTTAAAGCCATGTTAGCCACCATCAAAGGCAGTACCGATGTGTTTATTAATAATATCATGCCCAACCTGTATAACAGCTTTTCAGTAGTACTGTTAGGCTTCATGGGTGGCAGCGTAGCTAATGGTTTATTAGATGCTGGTAGCAAGTTCATCAATATTGCCCAGCAATTTATGAATATAATATCTCGGGTGTTTTTTCCGTTTTTGTCTAGAAAAATAGACCAACACCATTTATATGCAAGAGGTAGCTTAGCTTTGGCGGCTATAGGGAGCCTAGTTCTTTTCATGTCGGCACCCTTAGTTATAAAGCTATTTTTTACCGAAGAGTTTTATGAATCTATTTTGGTGATGCAAATAATGTCTGCATCACTCATCTTCCTGGCATTAAGCACAGTGTACGGCACAAACTATCTTATTTTAAAAGGAAAAGAAAAAGAGCTAAGAAACATTACTTTTATATGCTCCGTTTTGGGCTTTGCGGCCGCCTTTCCTTTAATCTACTTCTTTGGCTTTTTAGGCACAGCCATCAACATTGTTCTAACAAGGGCTGTACTAGGATTAAGCATTCGACATGCGGCAATTAACTTTATGAGATTACAACCATGAAACTCGCCATCCACCACCGCCCAGGTAGTTTTTCAGACCGCTGGATTGCTTACTGTGAAAAGAAAGGCATTGATTACAAAATCGTAGATGCCTTTGATAGCGACATTATCCAGCAAGTTAGCGATTGCGATGCCTTTATGTGGCACCATCACCATGAACAATTTAAAGATGTGCTAACCGCCAAGCGCATTTTATTTGCCCTCGAACATGCTGGTGTAAAAGTGTTTCCTGATTTCAAAACGGGTTGGCACTTTGATGACAAGGTTGCGCAAAAGTATTTGCTAGAAGCAATAGGAGCTCCTTTAGTGCCTAGTTATGTGTTTTACGATAAGCAGGAAGCGTTAGACTGGGCAAGCACAACCAGTTACCCAAAGGTGTTTAAGCTTAAGGGCGGGTCGGGCTCAGCAAACGTTAAGTTGGTGAAAACACAAGAAGAATGCAACAAGCTTATTCAGCGTGCATTTGGGCGTGGTTTTTCGCAATTTGATCGTTTCGCAGGGCTCAAGGAAAGAATAAGAAAGTTCAAAGAAGGCAAAGCAGGCTTTATCGATATTTTAAAAGGGATTGGACGACTGTTTATTACTACTGAATTTGCTAAACAGCAAGCACCTGAAAAGGGCTATGTGTATTTTCAAGAGTTTATGCCGAATAACGATAGTGATATACGTGTGATAATAATTGATGGCAAAGCGTTCGCTGTAAAACGCCTAGTTAGAGAAAACGATTTCAGAGCTTCTGGTAGCGGTAATGTTGTTTTTGAACCTGCTGAGATTGATGAGCGCTGCATACAAATTGCTTTTGAAGTGAACAAAAAAATAGGTGCACAATCTATAGGCTTTGATTTTGTATTTGATGAAGCTAACGAGCCTAAGCTTGTTGAGTTTTGCTATGGATTTTCAGTTGAGTTTTATGATCCATGTCCAGGTTATTGGGATGTAGAATTAAACTGGCACGAAGGTAAGTTTAATCCGCAAGAGTGGATGGTTGAAGATTTGATAAATTCATTTAGTGTAAAAAATTGAAATGAAACTAAAGATACATAACGCTTATGTTGCTACGGACACTAACCGTCTATTCAGTAATGAGCAGAAGCAATGATTTTGATTAGCTATGTTTTCACTTTTTTAGTCTTTGCTGTTTCGGTATACATGGCTTTTGCCTTTAATAATAAAAAGCAATTAGGCTACATATCCCTAGCATCATGGTTTTTTTTGGCAATTGGAATGGCTCATGGATTAGGGGCTTTTTATATCTTTAGCTACTTAGATAGTGGTGGATCCTTTAATAATTCATATATTGTTTATAATAACTCAAATTATTGGTGGATTCATAGTTTTTTGACTCTTTGCTTAATTTTTTCTTTTGTATTTGGGTGGAAGTTAAAAATAGGAAGAGCCTCTTCGTATGTCAGATTAGCAAATAGAACGTATAATTTAAGTGTTAAGCAAATATTTTATTTTGCTATCTTTATCATGATATTGTCCTTCGCACTAAGATATTTATATGTAAGTGCTTTTGGTGGGTTCGCTAAATATTTGGAGTACAATAGGCAAATTAGATCTGGTTTGTTTGAAATAAATAATAAGTTCTCTTTTTTACAACCATTTGGTGCACTATCTTACTTTGCTTCATATATGTTCTTTTCTTTAATTCTGAGGAGGTATAGAGTCTTTTCTGTAAGTATATTGTTTTTTATTTCTCTTATTTTTTCTTTATATTTATCCTATAGTTATGCTGGGAGAGTTGGTTTTTTAATTTTTTTAGGCGTTTTTGTTATAACGTTTCTATATGGTAAAAAGATAAATTTAAACTTTTTGCTAATGATGGTTTTAGTTTCTGTACCGTTGTCTTTATTTTTTATTTTTAGCCTTAGTAATGTTTTTAATATAAAAGGCGGTGATTCTTTAAGTTATTTTATAATAAAAGAGATAGGTCATTTGTTTAGTGGCTTTTATATTCAACTTAATGAAGGTTATTTATACAGAGGTTTTTTAGATTTTTTGATGGCTCCTATGCATTTGCTGCCTTCTTCTTGGACATCTGGAATTTATGAAACAGCTAGTCAAGCTAATACTCGATTACTTCAGGGTGCTATTAAGGGAGAAGATGGTGTAACAGGCGGTATTCCTGTTGATATATTAACTTTAGGTATAATGCAATTTAATGTATTTGGGGTTGTTTTCGTTGGTATGTTATTTGGCTGGTTTTTAAAACGTTTAGATTATTTTTTATCATTGATTAAAGTTATCGAGCTCAGGAATGTTTTTTTGGTATATGCCTCCCTGAGAATTTCTTTTATGGGTGCGCTTTATGCTCAACCACCTCATTTGATGAATGGTCTATTTGTTCTTATTTTTATGTTTTTTGTTCTTTATTTTTTTAATGTATTAAGCAGGGTTGCATATAGGTGAAAAAAACTACTTTTTTCGTTAGCACCATCTCCAACGGCGGAGCCGAGGCCGTTTGCGTAAACATCGCCAATGGCTTAGCTGAACGTGGCTGGCAGGTGGACTTGCTTGTGCTACATACTAAGGATAAAAGCTATATTGACCGCCTAAGCCCAAAAGTAAACCTTGTGGATTTAAACGCCGGGCGTGCTCGTTATGCGGCTCCTGCTTTGCTTTGGTACATTCTTAAAAACAAACCAAAGCAATTAGTAATTTTTAAATATGAGCTAATTGATTTGGTTGTGATATTAAAAAAGCTATTTAGGTTGCGGCTAAAACTAATTGGCCGAAATATCAGTATATTTAGCGAAGCCAGCCAAAAGAAAATTTCGTTGTTCACAAAAGTAAAGTCTTTGCTTGTAGGTGGCCATCCGATAGAACAGCTTGATTGCATAGTTAACCAATCTTACGAAATGCAAAAGGATTTATTGTCTGTTTTTCCTGCTTTAAAAGAAAAAAGCACTGTGATTCACAACCCAGTGGCTTCTCATATTGAACACTTCGCCAATGAAAACAAGCCGCGCTTAAATCAAGAACCACGTGATTATATTTTGTGTGTTGGGCGGTTGGCCGAAGTAAAGGCTTTTCATCACGCCATTAGTGCGTTTGCACTGCTCCCTGAAAAGCACCCAACATTACGCCTAAAGTTTGTTGGCCAAGGCCCCCTAGAAGAGAATTTAAAAAAACAAGCTGAAGAGTTGGGGCTGAAAGGCAGAGTGGATTTTGAAGGCTTTCAAACCGATGTTATCCCTTACTACCGCAATGCGGCAGTTACGCTATTAACCTCAAATTATGAAGGTTTCCCCAATGTTTTGATTGAATCCATTGTGCTAGGCACACCCGTAGTGAGTTTTGATTGCCCCAGCGGCCCACGGGAAATTTTGGATTACGGCAAGTATGGCAAACTTGTGCCCCCTGTAAATATAGAGGGTTTAGCCACTGCAATTGAAGATGTTCTATTAAACCCAAACCAGTTTAGTTTGGCTGAACGGGCAGGATTTTTTAGCTTTGATAAAGCCATCAATAAATATGAACACGTTTTGGAAAGATTTAATTAATGCAGATAACTCACATCATCACTGGCCTTAACAACGGCGGCGCCGAAGCCGTGCTTTATCGGTTAGTAACTAACGACACCCACCATAAGCACGTGGTTGTTTCGCTAATGGGTATGGGCAAATACGGCCCATTACTTGAAGAAAAAGGCATAGAGGTGGTCTGCCTTAACATGCCTCAAGGCAGGCTTACAATGGGTGGTGTGTTAACACTCTGGAAAACCTTGCGAAAGCATAAGGCAAATGTGGTGCAAACCTGGATGTACCATGCCGATTTTATTGGTGGTTTGGTTGCTAAGCTTGCTGGCATCAAAAATGTATTTTGGAATATTCGCAATACTGATTTGGTACCTGGCGAATCAAGCAAGGCCACTATTGTCATAGCACGCCTGTGTGCAAAAATTTCAGCTATTGTGCCCACAAAAATAGTCTGCTGCGCCGAGCGTGCAGCGCAGGTGCATGCCGAGTTAGGCTACAAAAAAGAAAAGATGGTAGTCATTGGTAATGGTTATGAGCTGTCTCACTTCCGAGTAAATGAAGCCTTAGGCGCTGAAACACGACAAACATTAGGTATAGAGGCTGATATGCCACTGCTAGGTAAGGTGGGGCGATTTAATGCACAAAAAGATCATAAGAATTTACTGCAAGCTCTCACCATATTAAAAAATAAAGACGTGGATTTTCGCGCTTTGTTGATTGGCCCGAATATGGATGAGCACAATGCTGAACTCATGGGCTGGATAGAGCAAAACCAGTTGCAAGATAACCTGCTTTTACTGAGCCAACGTACCGATATACCCGCTTTGATGAATGCTATGGATGTACATATTTTATCAAGTTCCTTTGGTGAGGCTTTTCCTAATGTGGTTGCTGAGGCAATGGCCTGTGGCACCCCATGTGTTGCAACGGATGTAGGCGATGCGGGGTTGATTGTGGGCGATACCGGCTGGGTTGTACCGCTGCGCAATGCAGAAGACCTGGCCGATGCAATTGAACAAGCTTTGTTAGAAAAGCAGAACAACCCAGAGACTTGGCAGCAGCGTAAGCTAGCTTGCCGCCAGCGCATAGAAGAAAACTTTAGTATTGGAACTATGATCGAAAAGTATCATGCGGTTTGGGGAGACAAAGAATGCAGGTAAAAATTATTATCATCGGCACCGTGTCCTCTTCCATTTTTGGCTTCAGGTACCACCTTTTAAAAGAGCTTAAGAATAGAAACTGCAAAGTAATTTTTTATTTAAGCGATGTTGATGAAGAGGTTGTGCAAAGAGCAAAAGATGAATTAGCCGTTGAGTGCCGAACCTACCCGCTTTCACGCTCCAGCACTAATCCTTTTCATGACTTACAAACTTTGAAGTTCCTCTATAAAGAGTTTCAAAAAGAGCAGCCCGATGCTGTATTTTCTTTTTTTAGTAAGCCGGTTATTTGGGGCACCTTGGCGGCATGGCTTGCAAAAGTACCACGCCGCATTGCTATGCTTGAGGGATTAGGATATAGCTTTACTAACCAACCAACTGGCTTTTCAAAAAAACAAAAATTAATTCAATTTGTACAGGTTTTTTTATACCGAATAGCCTTGCCAAGAACTACAAATTTGATATTTCTTAATCCCGATGATCCTAAAGACTTATTAGAAAAGCACTCAATAAAAGCACAAAAATTAAGTTTGCTTGGTGGTATAGGTGTTGATCTAGAAAGGTTTTCAGCTTATGAAAACCTAAATATGCCAGAAGGTGCTTTGCGCTTTCTCTTCATTGGCCGTTTATTAGCCGAAAAGGGAATTAATGAATACGTTGAGGCAGCAGCATTAGTAAAAAACAAATACCCTAATGCAACTTTTACCGTGCTTGGAAAAATTGATGAGGAAAACCCAGGTGGTTTGAAACCCAAGGAGCTTGAAGTGCTTAAAAGTAAAGGAGTTATCGAGTATCCAGGCCATGTAAGCAACGTTGATGAGTGGCTTCGCCAACATGATGTCTATGTCCTGCCTTCTTATCGTGAAGGAGTGCCTGCTAGTACACAGGAGGCTATGGCTTGTGGCAAAGCTATTATTACAACCAATGTTCCTGGCTGTCGAGAAACAGTGGTCGAAGGTTTGAACGGATTGTTTGTGCCACCTTGGGATGCGCAAAAACTTGCTGACAAAATGGTTTGGATGATTGAAAACCCTAGGCGTGTGCAAGAAATGGGGATTGAAAGTAGGAAATTAGCTGAAGAACGCTTTGATGCCGTAAAGCAAAGCAATCAACTAGCTGATTGGATTTTGATGTAGCCTAACTATAATCACGCTTCAGCGTGCTCGAAGCCATGTCCATGGGCCGCGCCATCATCACCACCGATGCCCCCGGTTGCCGCGGAACCGTGGTGCACGGCGAAAACGGCTTTTTAGTGCCGGTTAAAGATGCAGCCGCACTGGCTAACGCCATGGTCAAGTTCATTGAGCAGCCAGAGCTTATCGCCACCATGGGCAAGCGCTCACGTGAGATTGCCGAGCAGAAATACTATGTGGGAATAGTGAACAAGCAGATGCTTGATGGCATGGGCTTGTAGGGAAGTTTCCCTATGTGTCAGCCTAGTTGTAGCTTGAGTATTTCAGAGGACAACTACCATTGAGAAAATTATTTAACAGCAATTAGATATTTATCAAAATTTATTTAGAGGGTTAGATTTTAATGTTAAGCGAATCAAAGCTAAAGTATCTGGTAACTGGCGCTGCTGGTTTTATCGGCATGTACACCGCCAAGCGTTTACTAGAGCAAGGCCATAAGGTCATCGGCTTAGACAACCTAAACGATTACTACGAGCCAGAACTTAAACAGCATCGTCTTGCTCAGTTGTTGCCTTTTAAAAACTTTACTTTTGTTGAGTTAGATTTAGCTAACCGTGAAGGTATGGCTGCATTATTTAAAGCTGAACAGTTTGATCGTGTGATTCACCTCGCAGCCCAAGCCGGCGTGCGCTATTCCATTGAGAGCCCTTTTGCCTATGTTGACAGCAACTTGGTGGGCATGATGACCATTCTGGAAGGATGTCGTCACAATAAGGTACAGCACTTGGTCTATGCTTCGTCCAGCTCAGTGTATGGCATGAATGATAAAATCCCTTTTAGTGAAGAAGACCAAGTCGATAACCCCGTCTCGCTGTACGCAGCCACTAAAAAATCCAATGAATTAATGGCTCATAGCTATTCCAAACTTTATCAAATACCCGTAACAGGGCTGCGCTTTTTTACTGTGTACGGCCCAGCCGGGCGGCCTGATATGGCACCTTGGTTATTTACCGAAGCCATTTTGCAAGATAAACCCATTAAAGTATTTAACCACGGCAAAATGATGCGCGACTTCACTTACATTGACGACATTGTTGAAGGCATAATACGTATTCAAAATGTTGTACCTGCAAGTACTGTTCCTTATGAGTTATTTAATATTGGTAACAATCAGCCTATTGAGCTTATGCGTTTTATTAATGCTATAGAAAGTGCATGTGGTCGAGTTGCGCAAAAGATATATTTAGATATGCAGCCAGGCGATGTGCCTCGTACTTATGCTGATACTTCTAGGCTGGAATCTACAGTGGGTTATAAGCCAGCAATGGAAATTGAACAGGGCATTGCAGAGTTTGTATGCTGGTATAAAACATATAAAGGGTTGAAGTAATGAATATAGTAATTGCTGGTACAGGTTATGTGGGGTTATCTAATGCAGTACTGCTGGCGCAAAATAATCAAGTCATAGCAGTCGATATTATTCCTGAAAAGGTAGCTCAACTTAATGAGGGAATATCTCCGATAGAAGATGTGGATATTCAGAGATTTTTAGATAAAGGCGGCTTGAATTTTAGAGCTACTTTAAATGCAAGTGAAGCTTATGCTAATGCTGATCTCGTAATTATTGCTACTCCTACTGATTATGATTCTAAAACTAATTACTTCAACACTAGTAATGTAGAGGTGGTTATTGAAGCAGTCATGGCAGTTAACACTACAGCCCTAATGATTATAAAATCAACAGTTCCAGTGGGTTACACTGAGGATGTTAAGCAACGTTTTAACACTCAAAATATAATATTCTCTCCTGAGTTCTTGCGAGAGGGTAAGGCACTGCACGATAATCTCTACCCATCACGAATCATTGTTGGAGAACGCTCAACTAGAGCAAAACAGTTTGCTGAACTATTATTACAGGGGGCTGTTAAAAAGGATGTGCCAATTGTATTAATAGATAACACTGAAGCTGAAGCAGTTAAGTTGTTTTCCAATACTTATCTAGCTATGCGTGTTGCTTATTTTAATGAGCTGGATAGTTATGCGGAAGCTTTAGGGCTAGATAGCCGCCAAATTATCGAGGGGGTAGGTTTAGACCCACGTATTGGTAGTCATTACAATAATCCAAGTTTTGGATATGGCGGCTATTGCTTACCTAAAGATACTAAGCAATTGCTCGCTAATTATGATCAGGTGCCAAATAATATTATACAAGCAATTGTTGATGCAAACCGTACTCGCAAGGACTTTATAGCTGATAATATCCTCAAAAAATTAAACTCTCTGCAAAAAACTGATACTGCTCCTGTGGTTGGGGTTTATCGATTAGTAATGAAAGAAGGTTCTGATAACTTTAGAGCTTCTGCAATTCAAGGAGTTATGAAGCGTTTAAAAGCTAAAGGTGTAGAGGTGGTGGTTTATGAGCCTGTTTTACAAGAAGAACACTTTTATCACTCGAGAGTAATTACCGACTTAGATGAATTTAAAATTGTTAGTAAAGTGATTGTGGCTAATCGGCTAGATGATAATTTACAGGATGTAAAAGATAAAGTTTACACGAGAGACTTATTCGGTTCAGACTCATAGTTTTAGTAAAACTAAGCTAAGAGTCTTCATTTAAATTAGCACTTAAAATAAGTGAAATTAAATAATGATTAAACGCATCTTTGATATTGTTGCTTCTGCTTGTGGTTTAATTATTCTTAGCCCAGTCATTGCTATTGTGGCCTGGCTGATTAAGAAAAAACTCGGCTCGCCTGTATTGTTTCGTCAGGTGCGTCCAGGTTTAAATGGCAAGCCCTTTGAAATGGTTAAATTTCGTACCATGCGCGATGCCATAGATGCCAACGGTAATCCATTACCTGACTCAGAGCGTATGACGCCTTTTGGCAGTTTTTTACGCTCCAGCAGCCTAGATGAGTTGCCAGAGCTATGGAACGTACTTAAAGGCGATATGAGCTTAGTAGGGCCACGGCCATTACTGATGGAGTACCTACCGCTCTATAACGACGAACAAAAGCGCCGCCACCAAGCCAGACCTGGGGTTACTGGCTGGGCGCAAATCAATGGCCGCAACGCCATTAGCTGGGAAGAAAAGTTTAAGCTAGATACCTGGTACGTCGATAATCAAAACCTGTGGCTAGATATTAAAATCATCTTCCTCACTATTAAAAAAGTCTTTATCCGCGATGGGATTAGTGCCGAAGGTGAGGCGACCATGAGCAAGTTTACCGGTACGCCAAAACTAACCTTAGCCATTTTAGGGGCCAGCGGGCACGGCAAAGTGGTAGCAGAAACTGCAGAACTCTTGGGTTACCAGTGTGTGTTTTTTGATGATGCCTATCCAAGCGTGAAAAACAATGAAGACTGGCCAGTGATTGGCATCACCGATAACTTATTAGAGCAAGCGGCAAACTTTGCAGCAGTGACCGTAGCAATAGGCAATAACGCAATACGCCTTGCAAAAATACAGCAGCTACAAGATGCAGGGGCTAAGTTAGTAACCTTAGTTCACCCTCGGGCTATCGTTAGTAGTTACGCCAACTTGCAACCTGCAAGCGTAGTATTTGCAGGTGCAGTGATTAATCCCTTTGCGCAAATAGGACGTGGCTGCATCATTAATACCGCTGCCAGCATTGATCATGATTGCGTAATTGCCGATGGCGTGCATATCAGCCCAGGTACGCATCTAGCAGGTAATGTTTCTGTTGGTAAAGAGGCGTGGGTAGGAATTGGG
Organism: Thiopseudomonas alkaliphila; assembly: GCF_001267175.1. NCBI lineage: Bacteria > Pseudomonadati > Pseudomonadota > Gammaproteobacteria > Pseudomonadales > Pseudomonadaceae > Thiopseudomonas > Thiopseudomonas alkaliphila. The sequence continues at coordinate 2,372,140 of NZ_CP012358.1, forward strand.
GCAGCAGTAAAGCAAGGCATTAATATTGCAGCCAATTGCACAGTAGGTGCAGGGGCAGTAGTGGTAAAAGATGTTGCGGGAAGTATGACAGTAGTGGGTAATCCTGCTAAGCCTTTATTCAAAAGCTGATTACTTCTATATCGTGCCTGATTTACTCCGGCCACCTAATAAACCAAGGCACGGTATTTATCAAGCTAAAATATAGGGCCTAGGTCAAGCCCAGGACGACGAGTTAGAAAGGAAGTACGTGAGGAAAGGGTGAGTAAAGCTTCAGTGCAAGCCCTACATTGCTAATGTGCATTCGTTCAGTGCACATATCACATCACCTCAATCGTTGTGCCGGACTTGATCCTCCATCTAATGAGCCAAAATCTGTGTATAAAAAACAATAGCGTGCGTGGGCTTGTCGCGATAGCTGTAATAGCTAAATAAAACGAGTAAACTTAAACTCCATTCATGTAAGCTACGGCTTAGCTTATTTTATTGCCTGTCAAGCATAGGAAATCACAGTGCTCAATACACCTTTTTCGCCTTGGCCATCCTTCACCGAAGAAGAGGCCAATGCCGTTCGCGATGTTTTACTCTCAAACAAAGTTAACTACTGGACTGGCCAAGAAGGTCGTCAGTTTGAACAAGAGTTTGCCGAATTTGCCGGCACTAAACATGCGATTGCTTTAGCTAACGGCACCGTAGCCCTTGATGTGGCTTTAATTGCCATGGGGATTGGAGCAGGTGATGAGGTTGTCGTTACCTCACGCACCTTTTTAGCCTCGGCTTCTAGTATCGTTAATACTGGTGCAGTGCCGGTATTTGCCGATGTTGACCTAGACAGCCAAAACATCACTCCTGACAGCATTGCCAAGATGATAACCGATAAAACCAAAGCCATTATTTGCGTGCATTTAGCAGGTTGGCCTTGTGAGATGGACGGCATTATGCAATTAGCCGAACAGCACAAGCTGTGGGTAATTGAAGATTGTGCCCAAGCCCATGGTGCGCTCTATAACGGCCAGCCAGTTGGCTCGATTGGCCATGTGGGTGCTTGGTCGTTTTGCCAAGACAAAATTATGACCACCGGTGGCGAAGGCGGTATGGTTACCACCAACGATACCGCGCTGTGGAAAAAAATGTGGTCAATCAAAGATCACGGCAAAAGTTGGGATGCAGTCTACGAGCGTGAACACGCACCAGGCTTTAGATGGCTCCACGAAAGCTTTGGTACCAACTGGCGAATGACTGAGTTATCGGCGGTGATTGGCCGTTTGCAACTAAAGCAAATGCCACAGTGGCAACAACAGCGCCAAACCAATGCCCAGCAGATTTGGAGCACCGCTAGCCAGCTTAAAGGTCTGCGTGTGCCAGCGATTCCAGCTCATATTCGCCACGCAGCTTATAAGTGCTATGTTTTTGTTGAGCCTGAGCAATTAGCTGAAGGCTGGGATCGGGATCGTATTCTAAACGCCATAACCGAGCGGGGCGTACCTTGTTACAGCGGCTCGTGCTCAGAAGTGTATTTAGAAAAAGCCTTTGATAACACCGGCTGGCGGCCAGCGGAGCGTTTAGCCAATGCCAAGCAACTGGGTGAGACCAGCTTAATGTTTTTAGTTCATCCAACCTTGACCGCAGCAGAGCTAGATAAGACCTGTGAGGTGCTGCAACAGGTAATGACCTTAGCTATTGGTTAATTCCATTTGAGCGTGGTGTACTGGTAGGTATGATTTAGGTAGGCAGATTGGAGTAAAAGAGGGATGGGCATGCGCCAATGGTTGTTAGGGCTGAGACGTCGCAATAAAAGAATCTTACAGGTTGTTGCCGATATTGGTTTAATCTGTTTTTCGCTGTGGTTAGCTTTTGTTGTGCGCTTAGGCTTTGACGAAACCCAAATTGTAATCAAAAAGCATCTTTGGTTATTTTGGGCGGTTCCCTTGGCCACTTTACCGGTATTTATTCGTTTTGGTATGTACCGCGCTGTGATGCGTTACCTAGGCCAAGAAGTGCTGATCAGCATTGCCAAAGCCGTATCAATAGCAGCGTTATTAGTCGCGTTGGTGATTTACTGGCGCGGCGATGCGATTGCGCCTATCCCACGCTCTTTTGTTTTTAACTATTGGTGGATCAGCTTACTGGTGATTGGTGGCTCGCGCTTAGTGCTGCGCGAATACTTTTCTGGTGAGTTATTTAGCCGTCGCTCCCTATCATTACTAAGTAATAACAAAGCCTCTTTATCAAGGGTTGCCATCTATGGCGCTGGTTCGGCGGGTAATCAGTTGGCCCATGCTTTGCGTATGGACAAACGCATGCAGCCAGTTGCCTTTATTGATGACGACGACAATATTGCCACCCGCACCATTGCCGGGTTAAAAGTTTATAAACCCAAGCATATCGAGCAAATGCTTAATGACACCGGCGCAACCCAAGTATTACTGGCGATGCCATCGTCCCCCCGCGCTCGCCGCCGAGAAATCTTAGCTGACTTAGAGCAGTACCCAGTGCATGTATTATCTATTCCTGGCTTTATGGATTTAGCTAGCGGCAAGGTTAAGGTGCAGGATTTACAAGAAGTTGATATTGCCGATCTGCTAGGGCGAGATGCGGTAGAGCCAAATACTGAGTTATTTAAGCGTTGCATTGCAGACCAAGTGGTGTTGGTTACTGGGGCGGGCGGCTCAATTGGCTCAGAGCTGTGCCGGCAAATTGTAACTGCGGGGGTTAAGGCCCTGATTTTATACGAACACGCAGAATACAATTTATATCGAATCCACCACGAGCTAGAACAGGTCATCAAGCAGCAGGCTCTTGATATTAGACTGCTGCCTATTATGGGTTCGATTCGGGAGCCTGAACATCTATTAGAAGTGATGCAGCGCTGGCAAGTAAATACGGTGTACCATGCCGCCGCTTATAAGCATGTGCCTTTGGTTGAGCACAATAGTGCGGAGGGGGTGTTTAATAACGTATTTGGCACCTTGAATACCGCCGAAGCAGCCATTGCTGCAGGAGTAGAAAACTTTGTTTTAATCTCAACCGATAAAGCGGTACGGCCAACCAACGTAATGGGCGGTACTAAGCGTTTAGCCGAAATGGTGCTGCAGGCACTTAGTCAAGAAAAGGGGCCGCTTACAAGCTTTAGCCAATTTACTTTAGCTAGTAATCGCACTCGCTTTACCATGGTCCGCTTTGGTAATGTACTGGGCTCGTCTGGTTCTGTTATCCCGTTATTTCGCCAACAAATTGCCCAAGGTGGCCCAGTAACGGTGACCCATCCTAATATCACTCGTTACTTTATGACTATTCCTGAAGCATCCCAGCTGGTGATTCAAGCAGGCTCTATGGGACAAGGGGGGGATGTCTTTGTTTTAGATATGGGCGAGCCGGTACGTATTGCAGAGCTGGCTGAAAAAATGATTAATCTCACCGGCCTTACCGTACGCAATGAGAAAAATCCTAATGGTGAAATTGAAGTTAAATTTACCGGTCTACGCCCCGGCGAGAAGCTCTACGAAGAGCTATTGATTGGTGACAATGTTGCTTCAACTTCGCACCCCATGATTATGCGCGCCAATGAGACATACCTTGCCTGGCCTGAGTTTTTTAAAGTGTTAGAAGAGCTTTGGCAAGCCAGCGAGCAGGGCGACTGTGCAAAGATTCGCCGCTTATTAGTTAAGTATGTGGATGGCTATAACCCACAAGGTGAGATTGTCGATTTAATGTATTTGCAACAGCGTCAAGAAGCAGTACTGAATAGCTAGGCTAGTTAAGAGTGCTTTTTACTGTGGGTAGTTTGAACAGCTTTATGCTGTAGATTAATGGCCAGCGAGTGCCAACTGTATTCAAAAACAAGCAAATCTACTGGCTTAATAGAGAGCAGTTAAGTTAAATGGCTTGAACAATAAGAAAGAGTATGCTATCTCCAGTTCGTGACAAAAATAATAAATTGAACTGATGAGTGGCTATAAGCAATAGCAACACTGGGTAAGATTTAAAGGGCTGTAGCTGCTAAGGCTAAGAGAGAGGTAGTTCTCATGGATAGAAATGAAACGCCTAACCCCCCAACACCACCCTCGATGAGTAATCAGCATAAAAAACTAGAAAGACAATGCTTAAAATTACTTGAGCAACGCAGTAAACAACGTCATCAACAACACCTTATGCGCATGGGCGCCGTACTTATCGTCTCTTTAGCGTTAATCAGTTTAGGTTGGTATCTACTGAGTAACACTGCACTGGATTGGCAAGGCGCCACAGCCATTGTGCTGGGCATTATTGGGCTGATTAAATCTATTTTTACAGCCTACCACTCTTAATCTTAGATAAGGCTTATAGCACTGGCTGTACGGCTGAGTGCTATGGGCTACCGGATAGGGATGGAGAGATTGCGATGCGTTTACTTCAGCACATTACTCAGCAAGCAATATTACCGGCGCTAACGCACTTGCCAAGCAAAATGCACAGTAGCAATGCACTAGTAATGCTACTAGCTATAGGCTTGCATGAATCGGCATTTATTCACCGGCAACAACTACAAGGCCCCGCCAAAGGATTTTGGCAGTTTGAAAAAAATGGGGGCGTGTACGGTGTGCTTAATCATCGCAGCACCCAACGCCATGCTTTAGCTTTGTGTTATCAGCAACAGGTATTTGATCAGGGGGTAACTTGGGTTGATCGTACCGGAGTTCACCTAAGCTATATGCAGTTAGCCAAAGATGATATTTTAGCTGCAGGCTTTGCTAGATTATTACTTTGGAGTGATCCTCAGCCTTTACCGGCAATGGGCGATCAACAAGCAGCTTGGCAGCTGTACCTCCGCACCTGGCGTCCAGGTAAGCCCAGAGCCGCCGCTTGGCCTTTAAGTTATCAACAGGCGCTTAGTTACCTCAGTACTTGAGCAGTTTTCTAAACTTATGACTTAAGTCTAGCGCTGGCGGGTGTCTTATAACCATTTTCCTGTGCTAGGGTGAAAGCAAATGAAAACCCATGGGTCACGCTATGCCAACCCCAACAACGATCAATGCACTGCAGTTAACTAAGCACTACGCAGCACAAGTGCGGCGGGATAAAACATTAACCCTAGAACCGCCAAACAGCTTGCTGCGAACAGAACTGCAAGTACCCGACGTACCTGGGACCCAGCTCACCCTTGAAGCACACATAGTAAAAGGCAAACTACAAGCACTGGGTTATCGCATTCGCAGCTGTAGTCTAGGTCAAGCCGCATTAGGCATTTTACTGCAATACCATCAAGGCTTAACCCTAGCGCAACTGACCCAAGCCCAGCAGCAACTGACGGATGTCTTAGCGGGCACGCTGACTGACGTTAGCCAACTGATTTGGCCAGAGTTAGCGCTGTTTGCCGATGCCGTCACCTTAACAGAGCGTCACACGGTAGCTTTGCTGCCTTTTAATGGATTAATCCAACTCTTTACCCAAGCTCAAACACAGGAGTTATCAGCCAACCCATTACTTACTTAATCCTTGCGCCAATCAATAACAACAAAAATAGCCCTTATCTAGGAGCGCCCACATGAAACAACATATTATCGTCGTCGGTGGCGGAATTGGTGGCACCATGACTGCCAACAGTTTGGTCAACAAACTCTACCCAGAGGTTGTATCCGGCAAAGTACGCATTAGCTTGGTCTCCAATAGCCCCTGGCATTACTACAAGCCAGCATTTATGTATGTTGCCTTTGGTGCCTTTTATAAAAATGAACTGCGTCGTCCCCAGGCCTCGCTGTTACGCCCCGAAATTAACTTTATCCTAGATGAAGTAGAAAACTTTGAATTTAGCCATAGTCGATTACGGATGAAATCGGGCAAGCACCAAGACTACGATTACTTAGTGGTTTCAACGGGCTGTATTCCTGCACCAGAACGGATTGAAGGCCTGAAGGAAGCGGGTGATCATTTCTATCAACATGCCCCAGCACGCCAACTCTATGAAAAACTGTGCACCATTGAAAAAGGCCGAATTTTTATTGGCGTAACCTTCCCCGAAACCCCGAACGTACCCCACCAGTGCGGCATTGCCCCGATTGAAACTACTCTCATGCTGGATGAGTTTTTACGTAATCGCGGGGTGCGCGATCAAATTGAATTGGTGTATACCTATCCCACTGTGTCGCAGCTGATCCGTAATTGCTTGTTTTTACAGAAAGACACCTGCGAAATTCTACCGACGATTTTTGATTCCAAAGGCATTAAATATCAACGGGGCTTTACTCTGGCTAAAGTCGATCCTGAGCGTAAAGTAGCAATCTCTGCCGAAGGGGATGAACAAGACTTTGATATTTTAATGCAAACCCCACCGATTCGAGCAGTGGATGCAGTATTAAACTCCGGCGTTTCCCAGGCTCCCAACAACGAAGGCTGGTTGCCGACCGATCGTCACAGCTTGCAATTAGAAGGCTTTGAAAATGTTTTTGTGATGGGCGATACCGTTGATTTACCGATCAGTAAAGCCGGAGGCAGTTGCCATAACCAATCGCCTGTGGTGTGCAACAATATCGCGGGACTGATTCGTTTAGGGCAAACCGTGGCCGAGTACGACGGTAAGGTTCAAGCCATTGCCCAGATGGGCCTCGAGGCAGGAATGCCGCTGTGGTATGACTACGATGAGGACGTTAAACCCACGCCACCAACCAAAATTGGTGGGTTGATGCGTAAAGCCTTTAACCGAGGCGTGTATTGGTCTGTAGCCCGTGGGCTGGTATAAGGAGTCTGCTATGTCTGAAGTTGATCGTCATCATCCGTTAGAAAGCTTGCTGTGCAATGCGCCTGAGCTACAAGATCCCGCTACGTTGGCCGGCTTAGCTGAATTGATTGGCAAGTTAACGCCGTTAATTCAGGGTAACCGCTTACATAATATTGTGGATTTAGTTGCTGCCACCTCCGATGTGATTGAGATGAGCGATGATGCCATGGTGCAAAAGTTGATGGCTCTCTATGAGGAAAGCATCGGTAACCTATGGAATCTCAGCAACACCTTACGCTACGCTGCTGCCCAAGCCGCTGCAGAAGCTAATCCACCCAGCCTATGGCAAAGTGTGCGCCGTTTAAATGGCGATGCCGATGTGCGCCGCGGAATGGATCTGGTACTGAATGTACTCGCCCAGCTGGGCAAACAAGCATACAACCAACACCAACCCTTGCCCGAAGATTAATCCACTGTTTCTTGCTTAGGTGCCGGACTTGATCCGGCATCTCAGGAGCCAATGCACGGCCGCGAACCCAAACACAGCAAACCCCAAATCCAACCCCAACCCGTCGTGCCGGATTTAGTCCGGCATCTCAGGAGCCAGTGCACGGCGGTGAACCAAAGCACATCCAAGCCCTGCCACGAAGCTATCCATACTCTGCGGCCCGAGATGCTGAAACAAGTTCAGCAGGACGGGGATGTTTGGGCGTGAGGGGTATGGGGAGAAATGATATTTCCTTGAGCGTTTTGCCGTATATCGCGGATCAAACCAACTAAAAAACTTGTCGTGCCGGATTTAGTCCGGCATCTCAGGAGCCAACGCACAGCCGTGAACCCAAGCACATCCAAGCCCTGCCACGAACTTATTCAGACTGTGCGGCCTGAGATGCTGAAACAAGTTCAGCACGACGGGGTTGTTTGAGCGAGTGGAATGTGGGTGAAGCTGATATATCTTCGGCGATGGAGCAGGGTATCGCGGATCAAACCAACTAAAACTTCGTCGTGCCGGATTTAGTCCGGCATCTCGGGAGCCAATGCATGGCCATGAACAAAAGCACATCCAAGCGCTGCCACGAACTTATCTATACTCTGCGGCCTGAGATGCTGAAACAAGTTCAGCAAGACGGGGATGAAAGAAAAATTGAGGCCAGCTCAAGAGCTATAGGTTATCAAACGCAAAAAGAAAAGGTGGCATGAGCCACCCCAAATTCAACTTAACGTATCACCTGCACCTGAACCGGGGCTAAGCCGGCGCTGTGCAAGCCAATTTCTTTGGCCGCTTGTTTAGATACATCAATAATACGTCCTTTAGCATAAGGACCACGGTCATTAATACGTACCACCACACTCTTTTTAGTGCGTAAATTGGTGACCTTGACCTTAGTACCAAACGGCAGAGAAGGGTGCGCTGCAGTCAACGCATTTTGATTAAAGCGCTCACCACTGGCGGTAGGGTTGCCATGGAAGCGATCACCGTACCAAGAGGCGGTGCCTTTAAGGGAGTGATTAGAAGAGGCAAACGCCGATGTAGAAAGACAAACACACAATAATAAAATAAAGCGAGTCATGAATTATCCTGCGAACTTGAATAGGGCGATGCCAAGCCAACCCTTAGCGGGCGTGCTTGGCATCGTTTTTTCAGTCTTCGAGTTTTTTCTTGAGCAACTCGTTAACTTGCTGTGGGTTAGCCTTGCCTTTAGAGGCGCGCATCGCCTGACCCACGAAAAAGCCGAACATTTTTCCGCGGCGATTTTCGTCAGCGGAGCGGTATTGTTCCACTTGATCGGCATTGGCTGCAAGCATTTCATCAATTAAGGCATCAATTGCACCACTGTCGGTGACCTGTTTTAGCCCACGTTTTTCGATCACTTGGTCGGCATCACCTTCGCCGGCGGCCATAGCTTCGAGCACGGTTTTGGCGATTTTTCCGGAGATCGTATTATCTAGGATACGTCGCAGCATCCCCCCTAACTGCGCGGCTGAGACCGGTGACTCGGCAATTTCTAAATTGTCTTTATTCAGCAAACTTGAGAGCTCGCCCATCACCCAGTTGGCAGCCAATTTAGCGTCGCCACAGACCTGTTGAGTTTGTTCAAAATAATCGGCCATTTCCCGACTAGCGGCAAGCACATGGGCATCATATTCCGATAAACCAAACTCAGCTTGGAAGCGCTGGCGCTTTTCTTGAGGTAATTCAGGCAGTTGGGTTTTAAGTTCGGTTAAAAAATCTCGCTCAATCACTACCGGTAGCAAGTCTGGGCAGGGGAAGTAGCGGTAATCATTGGCTTCTTCTTTACTGCGCATAGAGCGGGTTTCGTTTTTGGCGGGATCATAGAGACGGGTTTCTTGGGTGATACTGCCACCGTCTTCTAAAATCTCAATTTGGCGCTGGATTTCAGTATTAATCGCACGCTCAATAAAACGGAACGAGTTAACGTTTTTAATCTCAGTGCGAGTACCAAACTCGGTCTGCCCCTTAGGACGAATAGATACGTTACAGTCGCAGCGCAGCGAACCTTCGGCCATGTTGCCATCGCAGATGCCCAGATAGCGCACTAAGGCGTGGATCGCGCGAACATAAGCCACTGCTTCCTTGGCGCTACGAATATCAGGCTCTGAGACAATCTCTAACAGCGGGGTACCGGCGCGGTTAAGGTCGATACCGGTCATGCCATTAAAGTCTTCGTGCAAGCTTTTACCGGCGTCCTCTTCGAGGTGAGCACGGGTAATGCCAATGCGCTTGACGGTGCCGTCGTCAAGGGTGATGTCCATGTGGCCTTTGCCGACAATGGGATCATCCATCTGACTGGTCTGATAGCCTTTGGGTAAATCTGGATAGAAGTAGTTTTTGCGGGCAAAAATATTACGCTCGGCAATTTCAGCATCAACCGCTAAACCAAACATGCAGGCCATGCGCACCGCTTCTTGGTTAAGCACCGGTAAGGTGCCAGGCATAGCGAGATCAATGAGGCTGGCTTGGGTATTAGGCTCGGCACCAAAGGTGGTATCGGAGCCTGAAAAAATCTTAGTTTTGGTGGCGAGCTGTGCGTGAATCTCCAGCCCGATTACGGTTTCCCATTGCATGTAACGTGCTCCTTAGAATCCCGCTGGCGCTTGTGTGTGCCAGTCAGTCGCTTGTTGGTATTGATGGGCGATATTTAACAGACGACCTTCTTGGAAGTACGGCGCCATTAGTTGCACGCCAACGGGTAAGCCATCAATAAAGCCCGCAGGCATAGAAAGAGCCGGAACGCCAGCTAAGTTGGCGGTGGCGGTGTAAATGTCTTCTAAGTAAGCCGAGACCGGATCATCGGTTTTGGCGCCCAGTTTCCACGCTAAGTTAGGCGTAGTTGGGCTTAAAATAACGTCTACTTGATTAAAGGCGGCCAACAAATCGTTTTTGATCAGACGACGCAGGCGCTGGGCTTTTACATAGTAGGCATCGTAGTAGCCGGTAGACAGCACATAGGTACCCACCATAATTCGGCGCTTCACTTCAGCACCAAAGGCCTCACCACGGGAGCGCTTATACAAATCTTCTAGGTTAGCGGGGTTGTCACAGCGATAGCCAAAACGCACACCGTCAAAACGCGCCAGGTTAGTTGAAGCCTCAGCCGGAGCGATCACATAGTAAGCTGCCACTGAATGCTCTACATGGGGTAACGAAATATCTTTAACTTCAGCCCCTTGCTGCTTTAACCACTCGACTACCGCTAGGGTTTGATCGGCGATTTGACTGTTGAGCTCGCTGCTAAAAAACTCTTTCGGTAGACCAACTCGTAAACCGGCTAATGGCTGATTAAGCGCTGCGCTGTAATCTTCGTTAGGTTGCTCGGCACTGGTTGAGTCGCGCTGATCAAAGCCAGCCATTGCCGTTAACAACAGGGCGCAGTCTTCAGCGGTGCGAGCCAGCGGGCCGGCCTGATCGAAACTAGAGGCATAAGCCACCATCCCCCAGCGCGACACACGGCCATAGGTAGGCTTGATCCCCGTTAAGTTATTAAAGGCTGCCGGTTGGCGAATAGAGCCGCCGCTGTCGCTGCCGGTAGCTGCTGGAATTAAGCGCGCAGCCACTGCGGCTGCACTGCCACCGGAAGAGCCACCAGGGACATGCTCAAGGTTCCACGGGTTTTTTACCGAGCCATAAAAGCTGGTCTCGTTGGATGAACCCATGGCGAACTCATCCATATTGAGCTTGCCTAGGCTGACAGTGCCGGCGGCATTGAGTTTTTCCACCACAGTGGCGTTATAGGGGGCAATAAAGTTATCCAGCATTTTGGAGGCGCAGCTGGTTTTTACCCCTTGGGTACAAAATAAATCTTTATGGGCTAAGGGCGCGCCCAATAAAGGGCCTTGCTCACCGGCGGCTAAACGCTGATCAGCTTGCTTGGCTTGAGCTAAGGCGCTGTCTTCCGACAGCGTAATAAAGCTATTTAATTGAGGATCCAGTTGCTTAATTCGCTGCAGTAGATGTTGAGTAATCTCAGTTGAGGAAAACTCTTTGGCAGCGAGGGCGCGAGTGATTTCGGCCAAAGTCAGTTGGTGCATTCTGCAGTCCTTTTATTCGATTACTTGGGGAACGAGGTACAGGCCTTCAGCAGTTGCTGGAGCGAGCTGCTGGTATTCATCGCGATGGTTATGTTCAGTAACAGTATCGGCACGCAGGCGTTGGGTTATTTCTAGAGGGTTAGCCAGCGGCTCGATACCGGTGGTGTCTACCCCTTGCATGGTTTTGAGTAAACCAATGATTTGATTAAGTGAGGCAGTGGCTGGAGCAATTTCAGAGTCGTCGAGTCCGAGTCTGGCTAAGTGGGCAATCGCTTCCACATTGGAGCGTTCAAGCGCCATGGAAATTCTCCTCAAAAGAAATAAAAATAATTTAAACAGGTTATATAATGAACGTGCTTAGGCAATAATAGTCATTTAAAACCGAAGTTTAATGGTTGCGTCTAGATTGCTACAATTTACCACATTGAGCGTCTTGCTCAAAAGAGTGATGGTTGCTAGAGTTTCCGATTCTTTGACGTTTGTTTTCTATCCCTTATTTTGTACGCGTTTTTGACTCGCGCGTTGTAGAGTTTTCTCAATCATGTTTAAAAAATTGCGTGGCTTGTTCTCCAGTGACTTGTCGATTGACTTGGGGACGGCTAACACCCTGATTTATATGCGCGATAAAGGTATCGTGCTCGATGAGCCGTCGGTGGTTGCGATTAAAACCGGCCGTGGTAATCAAAAAAGTGTCGTTGCGGTAGGTACTGATGCCAAGCGCATGCTGGGTCGTACCCCCGGTAATATTACGGCGATTCGCCCGATGAAAGATGGCGTGATTGCTGACTTTAGCGTGTGCGGTAAAATGCTTGAATACTTTATTAATAAAGTACATGAGAACAGTTTTCTATCGCCTAGCCCACGGGTATTGATTTGCGTACCTTGCAAATCCACTCAGGTGGAGCGTCGGGCAATTCGTGATTCAGCGCGCGATGCTGGCGCCCGCCAAGTCGTCTTAATTGAAGAGCCTATGGCGGCAGCCATTGGTGCTGGAATGCCGGTCGATGAAGCACGGGGCTCAATGGTGGTGGATATTGGTGGCGGTACCACTGAAATTGCGCTGCTATCGCTAAATGGTGTGGTGTACGCGGAGTCGGTGCGCGTTGGTGGCGATCGCTTTGATGAAGCGATTATTACCTATGTTCGTCGCAATTACGGAAGTTTAATTGGTGAGGCCACTGCTGAGCGAATTAAACAAGAAATTGGTTCGGCTTTTCCATCGAGCGAAGTGCTGGAGTTCGATGTGCGTGGCCGTAACTTGGCCGAAGGTGTGCCGCGCAGTTTTACCATTAACTCCAATGAAGTACTGGAAGCCTTACAAGATTCCTTAGCACAAATTGTGCAAGCGGTGAAAAGCGCTTTAGAGCAATCTCCCCCCGAATTGGCGTCAGATATTGCTGAGCGTGGCTTAGTGTTAACTGGCGGCGGTGCTTTGTTAAAAGGTATTGATCAGTTACTCTCCCAAGAAACGGGACTGCCGGTAATTGTCGCCGAAAACCCGAAAAACTGCGTGGCGATTGGTGGCGGCATTTATTTAGAAACTATGGGTAAAGATCTTGCTGATTTATTAGCCCAGGATGAGTAAGTGATTGGTGACGGTTAATTACGGGTTAATTAAGCAGCGCCACACAGACGGTAATTTAGCGTAATGGCCTCACTTACTTACACAGAAGTGGGGCAGGGGTGTGACTTATTCAGCATTTATTTAAAAAGAGACCTTCATTAGGTACCCGTTTTTCGGTGCTAGCGGTGCTCTCTATTTTAATCATTGCCGCTGATGCACGTTTTAAGGTGCTGACTCCCGTACGCAATAGTTTAGGGGTGGTGCTCACCCCTTTGTATCAAGTCGCTGAATGGCCACTGCAAGTGTGGCACGATTTAGATCAGCGCTTTAGCAGCCGTAGGCAGCTACTCGAAGAAAATCAGCAACTTAAAGCAGAAGCCTTACAAATGCAGCGGCGTTTGTTAAAGCAAGCCAATATTATTGAGCAAAACGTGCGCTTGCGTGAGTTGCTTAACTCCTCTGCGTTAATTGATGAAAAAGTGGTGGTCACCGAGTTGATTGGTGAAGACCCTAATCCCTATGCCCAGCGTATATTGATTAATAAAGGCAGTCGTGAGGGCGTTTTTTTAGGTCAGCCGGTATTAGATGCAACGGGCTTGATGGGGCAGGTGGTTGAAGTCATGCCCTATAGTTCCCGGGTGCTATTGATTACTGATGCAGCCCACAGCACACCAGTGCAAGTTAATCGTAATGGATTGCGCGCTATCGCTTCAGGCGTAGGGCAAAGTGATCTGTTGGAGCTGCGTTATGTGGCCGAAACCGCTGATATTAAAGAAGGTGACTTGCTAGTGACTTCAGGTATGGGACAGCGCTTTCCCGCAGGTTATCCGGTAGCGGTTGTGACGCAGGTTAATCGAGATGCTGGCCAGCCGTTTGCAGTGATTAAAGCGGTGCCTACCGCTGCACTAAAGCGCAGTCGTTACTTATTATTAGTATTTAATAACGAGGTTGGGTACTCCGCCAGTTTTGTCGGACCTTTACCCTTGGAAGCCGAGCCAAAGCCCGCCAAGTCTACTGAGGAATCAGTTAATGCCCCGTAGCCTGGTGATTTGGAGCAGTTTGCTGCTGGCCTTAGTGTTGGCCATTATGCCACTACCTAGCTTTATGCAAATAGGGCGGCCACTGTGGGTATTGTTAGTGTTCACTTTTTGGTTCTTGGAGGCGCCTAAGCAAGTAGGATTGGGGTTGGCTTGGTGCTTTGGATTAGCTCAAGATGTGTTGTATGGGGCGACTCTTGGTGAGCATGGGATTATTTTTGTTTTAGCATTAACCTTTATTAGTTTAATGCGATCCCAGTTTCAGTTGGCTCCTATGTGGCGACAGTCACTGGCATTAGTGATTATTTATGCCACAGTGCTACTGCTGCAGCTGTGGTTAAATGTATTAATTGAGCGACGACCACAAAGCTTAACGCTATTGTTGCCGGCATTGATTAGTAGCTTATTATGGCCATGGGTTAGGCTAGGACTTTCGAGCTTAGCTCGCTGGCGCATGGTGTAAAGAGTAAACGTATGACGATTGGGAATTGCCTCGGTAAATCCTCTGCTTTGTTAGGATTAATAGTAGTAGGTAGATAAAAGATGCGGCTTTATTTAGCTTCGATGTCGCCACGTCGACATGAATTACTGTCAAGAACCGGACTGACTTTTAGCGTGCTTAACCCTGGGCTAGACGAAACGGTGCGTGAGAATGAAGCCGCCGTAATGTATGTCGAGCGGATGGCCAAGGCTAAAGCGGAAGCAGGTTATGCGCTATTAAATGCACCCACTGAGCGGGATGTAGTGCTAGCAGCTGACACCATTGTGGTATTGGAAGACTGCATTTTAGGTAAGCCAAACGATCGAGACGAGGCGCGGCAAATGCTGCAGGCCTTATCCGGGCGTTCCCATGTGGTGATGACCGCCATTGGGGTTAAAGACAGTGAAAAGCTTCGGGTGCAGCGAGTGAATACCACGGTATTTTTTCGCAGTCTGAGTGCGGCTGAAATTGAATGGTATTTGGATACCCAAGAGCCGATGGATAAAGCCGGGGCTTATGGTATACAAGGCCAAGGTGGAATATTTGTTAGCTCTATTACAGGCAGTATTAGTTCGGTGGTGGGGTTGCCCTATGCCGAAACATTGCAATTACTGGCTAGTTTTGGCGTTGAGCACCCACCGTTTGCTGAATAACTGGATCGTTGCAGGGCAGCATAGCCATCGCCAGCAGCCAGTTTGGATAAGGAAGACGTGTTTCATGAGTGAAGAAATTTTAATCAATATCACCCCAATGGAATCACGTGTGGCCATTGTTGAAAATGGTGTGCTGCAAGAAGTGCATGTTGAACGCACGCAAAAACGCGGCATCGTGGGGAACATTTATAAAGGCAAAGTGGTGCGCGTGCTGCCTGGCATGCAGGCGGCTTTTGTGGATATTGGTTTATCGCGTGCAGCCTTTATTCATGCCGCAGAAATTGCCACCAGTAACGGTCAGCCAGCAGAAAGCATTTCTGGCTTGGTGCATGAAGGGCAGTCGCTGATTGTTCAGGTCACCAAAGACCCGATCGGCAGTAAAGGTGCGCGACTGACCACGGATCTGTCGATTCCTTCCCGCTATTTGGTGTATATGCCCCATAGTGAGCATGTGGGTGTGTCGCTAAAAATTGACAGTGAAGCCGAGCGCGAGCGTTTAAAGCAGTTAATGCAGCAAACCTTAGAAGAGCAGCAATTAGCCGATGAGGGTGGGTTTATTATCCGCACCGCGGCTGAGGGTGTGGGCGCCGATGAAATTCTGGCGGATATATTATATTTGCACCGACTATGGCAGCAGGTGGAGCAGCAAATTAAAACCTGTAGCACGCCGCATCTGATTTATGAAGATCTGTCGTTGGCTCTGCGTACTTTGCGTGATTTGGTAAATGAGCGCACTGAGAAAATTCGCATTGACTCCCGTGAAACACTGCAAAAAGCAGAGCTGTTTGTCGCTGAGTTAATGCCGGAAATTCGTGAACAACTTGAACACTATCCCGGTGAGCGCCCGATTTTTGACTTGTATGGCATTGAAGACGAATTGCAAAAAGCCTTAGAGCGCAAGGTGCCGTTAAAATCAGGTGGCTATTTGGTGGTCGATCCAACAGAAGCAATGACTACCATTGATGTTAATACTGGAGCCTTTGTTGGCCATCGCAACCTGGAAGAGACGATTTTTAAAACGAATCTTGAAGCCGCGTTAGCCATTGCTCGGCAGCTGCGTTTACGTAATTTGGGTGGCATTATCATTATCGATTTTATTGATATGGCCGATGAAGAGCACCAGCGTCAGGTGCTGCGTACCCTTGAGCGCCAGCTAGAGCGTGATCACGCCAAGAGTAATATTATTGGCATCACGGAGTTAGGGCTGGTGCAAATGACTCGTAAGCGCACCCGGGAAAGCCTATCGCAGATACTCTGCGAGCCTTGCTCAACCTGCCAGGGACGTGGGTTGTTGCGCACTGCTGAAACCATTTGCTATGAGATTTTTCGTGAAATTCTGCGTGAGGCGCGGGCGTTTCAAGCAGAGGCTTATATGGTACTGGCCAGTCAGAGTGTGATTGATCGGCTACTGGATGAAGAGTCAGGCAATGTGGCGGACCTTGAAACCTTTATTGAACGGCCGATTAAGTTCCAAGTCGAAACCATGTATTCCCAAGAGCAGTATGATGTGGTGTTACTGTAAATTCTAAGGGTTGTTGTTAGTTCAGCAATAACCCAAGCCGCTTACTTTAGTTTGCGGATTTCTTTGTTCATAAGGTTTAAGTGCCATGCAAATTCAACTACAGCATTTAGGGAAAAAACTCGCGTGGTTGATGGCTATGTTGTTGTTGCTGTTTGCTTTATTGGTGAGTGTTGGCCGGATTTTATTGAGTTACACCGAAGACTATCAGGCCGAGATAGTGCAGCAGCTAGCAGCAGCGCTAGGTAAGCCTGTTACCGTGGAGTGGCTCAGTGGTAACTGGCGTGGGCGTTATCCTCAATTGCAGGCACGGCACGTTACCTTAGGTAAAAGCCAAAGTTTAGCTCTAAAGCAAATCACGCTCGATATTCGTCCCTTTGCCAGCTTGTTTACAGGGCAGCTTAAACTGGCCAAAGTGCAGTTGGAGGGGGTGCAGTTAGCCTTTGTTGAGGATCAACAACAAAATTGGCGAGTACTGGGCTTACCTGAAAACAAAGATCAAGAAGTAGATCTTTCCTACGCTAGCGTGGTGCAGTATCTGGCGCAGTTAGGGCAGGTTGAAGTACGAGATAGTCGTTTTGCTTTTTTCCCTTATCAAGCTGGTCCTGTGGTATTTAAACAGGCCAACCTTGGGTTTAGTAATGGCTATTTGAGCCAGCAGTTACAGGCTTCTTTAAGTCTGCCCGATGACACTCAGGTACAGCTTAAGGCCAAAGGTAAGTTGCATGCGACTGATTGGCGGCAAAGTGACTTACATTTTTACTTAGCTTCAGAAGCCACGGATTGGGCTCGCTGGTTACCGGTTAAGCAGTGGCAAGACTGGCAGTTAGCACAAGCTGAGTTTGCGCTACAAGTATGGGGTGAGGCGAGCAATGGTTGGTTGCAGCAGGCCAGTGTGCAACTAGCTGCTGAGCGTGTGCAGTTAGTTACTCCCCAAGCTCAGCCACTGTCGGTTGAGCGTCCTGAGCTGGCTTTGTTTTATCAAAAACAGGGCGAGCGAGCTGAAATATGGCTCGAGTCGCTGAAGTTGCCCTTATCCAGTGATACGGGTTTACCGGTAGCTGAACCTTATCAGTTACAAGCTTTGATTAGCTATGAACCAGAGCCCGAGGGGCCGATGCTACGGTTGCAGGTTCCAGAGGTTGACTTGCCGGCAGTTAATCGCTGGGTTTTAGCCTTTTTGCCACAGCAGCACGCCGCCTATGAGATTGTTAAACGTTTAAATTTTCAGGGGCAATTACAGCAGCTTTGGCTGGAGTGGCGACCAGAGCATCCAGAGCTAGCTAAGCAGCTGAGTTTTTCGAGCGCAGTTAAGGATCTGAGTTATTCAGCCTGGGAGCATGTGCCCAGTGCATCAGGTATTAACGGTACTGTGCATGGCACGGCTTTGAATGGTGAACTACGTTTAGATACTCAGGCCTTTAGCTTGCATTTGGCTGAGTTATTCCCTCAGCCTTGGCAGTATCAACAAGCCCGCGCACAGTTAACGTGGTTATTTGATGAGCAAGGCTTTGAGTTGGCTAGTCCGTACTTGCAAGTTCAGGGGCAAGAGGGGCAAATTTCCGGCGATTTCGTGATTCGTCTATTTGATGATCCAGCCTTAGAAGATTACATGGACTTACGAGTTGGGTTGGTCGACGGCAATGCTGCTTTTACTGAAAAGTACTTGCCTACCCGCGCTCCTGGTTTTAGTAAAGAGTTAGGTGACTGGCTAAAACATGCGATTGTTGCGGGTCAAGTAGAGCAAGGTTATTTTCAGTATCAAGGGGCAATTAGCCAGCATCAAGATAAAATGGCCAGTGAAATGGGACTGTACTTTAAAGTGCGTGATGCAGAGTTGGCCTATCAGCCTGGTTGGCCAGCCTTAATCCAGGCTGATGCCGAAGTACTAGTTGATGGCAGCCAAGTGGTGGTTGAGTTGGCGCAGGGGAAAACTCTCAATACTCGGGTTACTGACGCTGTCGCTGAGGTGCCTTTAGCTGCAGGCGCGCCTCAATTACGGTTATCAGCTAAGCTCGACAGCAGCATGCAAGATGGCTTGGCTATTTTGCAGCAAACTCCGTTAGCTGAGGATTTATCTGCACTGCATAGTTGGCAAGGTAGCGGCCCCTTGCCCGCGACTCTGAATTTAGCGATACCACTGGATAAGCAAGCCCCACCGTTACAGGTGGTAGTAGATTTTCAGGCCCGGCAAGCTGAACTTAATTTAGTTAATTTAGGCGTGCCCTTGACTCAAGTGAACGGCGATTTTCGTTACGATTTGCAGCAGGGTTTAAGTGCTAAGCGTGTGGCAGGGCGGGTGTTTAATCAGCCATTTACCGGCGAAATAACCGCTCAGCGTAAAGCGCAGCAGGCTCATACCTTGATGCGTTTTAACGGCAAACTTCCGGTTAGCACGTTATTGACTTGGGGTGGATTGGATAGCCAGCTGCCAGTAGCCGGCCAGTTGCCCTATAACCTGGCAGTTAACTTACAGGGGGCTGATGCCAACCTTGAATTAACCTCCAATCTAGAGGGTGTTAGTTTAGATTTGCCGGCTCCTTTTGCGAAAAGTAAGAATCAATCTCGAGCGATCCAACTACAGATTCAGCTGCCTGCCCAAGGGACACCTAGCTATCAATTGCACTATGCTAATTTGTTGTCAGCCAATGCACGTGTACCCAATCATCAATTAGGGCAGTTGCGTGCACGAGTTAAATTGGGTGGGGGAAAAGCCGGGGCGCCTACGGCGAGTGGCATCAGTTTAGAAGGCCAGTTGGCTGAGGTACAGCTAGAGCAATGGCAGGCATGGGCTGAGCCGTATTTTAGTCAAGGGCAAGTGGCTGCTACTGGGAACCCAACGCCTAAACTGTCCACAGTGAATCTCTCAACCCCGCGTTTTAGTGGGCTAGGTATGAGTCGACAGCCTTTGAGTTTTCAGTTAAGACCTCAAGCCAATAATAGTTGGTTGGCCCAAGTGGATAGCCCGCTCCTTAAGGGGAGTCTGCGTTATTATGAAAATAACCATCAGCCCCATCAGATTACCTTAAGTCAGTTAACCTTGCCTCGTCCTGAAGATACAGCGACGTCTCAGAAACAAGATGCTTTAGCGGGCATCAATCCGAAAACTATTCCGAGTATGGATGTCAGCATTCAGCAGCTTAATCTTGGCTCGCAGCCGTTGGGTACTTTACGCTTTAAAGCACGTAAACAAACCCATGGGCTGCGCTTATTGGATATTGCCAGCAATTTACAAGGGTTGAGTGTGCATGGACGACTAGACTGGTTGCAGCCAGCCACCCGCGTCAGCTCTAGCTTTGCTGGGCAATTACAGGGAGGAGATATTGGCAAGGTGCTGAGTGCCTTTGGTTTTGCTAAAACCATCAGCAGTAAACAGTTTTTTGCTGCAATTAATGGTCGTTGGGATGGCTCACCGGCAGCCATCGGCACTGAAGCCTTTACCGGCGACATTGATGCCCGCTTTAGCCAAGGACAATTAACAAGTATCGAAGGAAATGCCCAGGCCGTACGCGTCTTTGGCTTACTCAATTTTGAAACTATTGGCCGGCGTCTACGCTTAGATTTCTCGGATATTTTTGATCGAGGTTTAGCCTATGACACCATTAAAGCCCGGCTACGTGCCGATAATGGTTTATTTAAAACGGTAGGGCCTTTAGTTATGGATGGGCCAGCCACTGACTTGCAACTAGAAGGCTTTATTGATTTTCCCCGGGATAAAATCAATGCTCAGCTAAGAGTTAGCGTGCCTTTAACGAGCAATTTAACCATTGCGGCCATTGCTGCTGGCGCGCCTTTAATTGGTGGGGCTGTTTATTTGGCGGATAAAGCGTTAGGTAATCGCTTAGAAAAACTTACCGCGGTGCGTTATCGCATTACTGGAGCTTGGTCTAAACCGACGGTGCGAATGCAGTAACCCGCTGCAGGTTTAGCCCGCTGCCACGAAAGAGTAACTGGCAGCGGGCTTGCAGTTTAGGCAGAAGCGGAAATCGGCAAACGCAGTAGTTGCTTAGCATGGGCTAGGGATTCGTTGGTGATTTGAATCCCCCCCAACATACGGGCGACCTCTTTAGTACGCTCATGGGTGGACAGGACTTTGACCGAAGTGTCGGTGCTGTGTTTGGAGTG
The DNA here is from genome assembly GCF_001267175.1 of Thiopseudomonas alkaliphila. Classification (NCBI taxonomy): domain Bacteria; kingdom Pseudomonadati; phylum Pseudomonadota; class Gammaproteobacteria; order Pseudomonadales; family Pseudomonadaceae; genus Thiopseudomonas; species Thiopseudomonas alkaliphila. The sequence goes on from NZ_CP012358.1 coordinate 2,392,761, forward strand.
TTTTTTATGCACATACAGATGCTGGTCACCATGGGCTGCTACCTGTGGTAAGTGGGTGACAGCAATCACTTGGCCACGTTGCCCGAGTTGATGCAGTAAGCGTCCAACGACTTCAGCGGTGGGGCCGCCAATGCCCACATCGACCTCATCAAAAACTAAGGTAGGCGTTTCGCTGCTAGCTGCAGACACCACTTGGATAGCTAAGCTAATACGTGAAAGCTCACCACCGGAGACGACCTTGGCCATTTCTTGCAAGGGTTGACCTGGGTTGGTGCTGACTAAAAAACTGACTTGTTCAAGGCCATGGCTAGAAAGCTCTTCGTTGGCTGCCCGCGGAAATAGGCCAATTTCAAATTGAATAGAAACTAACCCTAGCTGTTTGAGTTGCTTGGATACCGCCTGTGCAAAGCGGGGCGCTGCCCGGTGGCGCGCTTGGCTTAAGGCTTCAGCGGCGACCTGGTAGTTACTTTGTGCCTGTTCAATTTGTTGCTCAAGCTGCTCTAGATTGGCGGCTTGTTGATCAAGGGTGTTGAGCTCGGCGCGTAACTCTTGCTGCAGATTGAGCAAGTGCTCGGGTTGAATTTTATGCTTGCGCGCTAAGCTGTAGATGCTATCGAGGCGTTGCTCAATCTGTTCTTGACGTATAGGGTCGGCATCAAAACTATCGGAAAAACGGCGCAATTCGCCCATGGCCTCGTCAATTTGAATATGAGCGCTGCTAAGTAAATGCCGTGCGCTTTCAAACTGGTTTAATTGTTTAGCCGCTTGGCTATTGCTTAGTTGTTGCAGGCAATAGTTAAGACTGCTGAGCAGTGAGTTTTCAGGGTTATCACTGCAGATATCCAGCACAGTTTGCGAGCTGCCTAGCAGCTGAATGGCGTTATCTAGTAAGCGCTGCTCTTGTTCAAGTTCGGCAAGCTCAGTTTCTCCTAGATTTAGCTGATCCAGTTCTTCCAGTTGGTAACGCAGTAATTGTAATTGAGCTTCGTGCTGAGCAGCGGCTTGTTCAGCGTTGTGCTTGGCTTGGCTTAATTGTCGATAGCTGAGCGCAGCCTGCTTGACTTGCGCAGCTAAGGCATCGGCTTGGGCGTAGTCGTCAAGTAATAAGCGGTGCTGATCGAGTTTCAGCAGGGCTTGTTGGGCATGTTGGCCGTGGATATGGACCAGCATTTCGCCTAGGGTTTTAAGGTCAGCTAGTGGGCAGGCGATACCATTAATGTAGGCGCGTGAGCGGCCTTCTTGGGTAATGACTCGGCGTAAAATGCACTGCTGATCATCCGCTAGATCGCGTTCTTGCAACCATTGTTGAGCAGCAGGTAACTGGGTTAGGTCAAACAGCGCTTGAATTTCAGCTTTTTCTCGCTCGGGCTTAACCGCATGACTATGGGCGCGTCCACCTAAGACCAGTCCAAGGGCATCGAGCATAATCGATTTTCCTGCCCCTGTTTCACCGGTAATTACACTCATCCCTGAGCGCAAATCAAGTTCTAGGTGTTCAACAATGGTGTAGTGGGAAATCGTTAGATGAGTCAGCATGAAATTCACCTGTAACAATAAACAGTCTGTGAATTTATACAGTATTTTTTATGGCTTGCAAAGGACTTTTTAAATCACCTGGTTTAGTGCCTTGAATTTGTAGGAGCTAGCCCTCATATAAAGCGTAACTTGTAAAAAATACTGCACTGAGGACAGGGCAATGACAGAACAGCAGAAACCAGAAACACCAGAAGTTGAAGTAGATGAAGCTTTGCTTGAGAGTGAAGCAGCTGAGGCGCCTGAGCCAGCGGTGGAAAATGACCTAGAAGCACAGTTAGCGGCGTTAACTGATCAGTTGGCAATGGCTAAAGATCAAGAACTGCGATTAATGGCTGAGGTACAAAATACCCGTCGCCGCGCCGATCAGGATGTAGAAAAAGCCCATAAGTTTGCTTTAGAAAAATTTGCTAAAGACTTATTAGCGGTGGTGGATACCTTAGAGCGTGCACTTGAGGTACAGATTACTGAGGATACGGCGGTGCAGTCGATGCGGGAAGGGATTGAACTGACCTTAAAGCTGTTGCTTGATACCTTAAAGCGTCATCAGGTAGAGCAAATTTCACCAGAGGGTCAGCCCTTTGATCCAGAGTTACACCAAGCCATTTCAATGGAATCTAATGCTGAGGTTGAGCCAAACTCGGTGGTGAAGGTATTCCAGAAAGGTTATTCCATCAGTGGCCGTTTACTGCGTCCGGCTATGGTAGTGGTGAGTCAGTAAGTACCAGCAATAACAGCGTTACGAAATAATAAGCGACACAATAAATAGCCGAGGGCTTGAAAAGTTAAAAATAGCCCCCATTTATTAGTCAAGCATTAAGAATTAGCGGCTCATAGCGAGCATAAGACTTAGATCAGTTTGGAGAACATCATGGGTAAGATTATTGGTATTGACTTGGGTACAACTAACTCCTGCGTGTCAGTGTTAGAAAACGGTACTGCAAAAATTATTGAAAACGCTGAGGGTGGTCGTACTACGCCATCAATCGTTGCTTATGCCAACGACGGTGAGGTGTTAGTAGGGCAATCAGCTAAGCGTCAGGCGGTGACTAACCCAACCAACACCCTGTATGCGGTGAAGCGCTTAATTGGTCGTCGGTTTGACGAAGAAGTAGTGCAAAAAGACATCAAAATGGTGCCTTTCGCTATTGTTAAAGCGGACAATGGTGATGCCTGGGTTGAAGTAAAAGGCGAAAAAATGGCACCGCCACAGATTTCTGCGGAAGTCTTGAAGAAAATGAAGAAAACCGCTGAGGACTACCTCGGTGAGCCAGTTACCGAAGCCGTAGTTACGGTTCCTGCATACTTTAACGACAGTCAGCGTCAAGCCACTAAAGATGCGGGTCGTATTGCCGGCTTAGATGTTAAGCGGATTATTAACGAGCCGACAGCAGCAGCCCTAGCTTACGGTATGGATAAAGCCAAAGGCGACCGTACGGTGATCGTGTATGACTTAGGTGGTGGTACCTTTGACGTTTCGGTGATTGAAATTGCTGAAATTGATGGCGAGCACCAGTTTGAAGTGTTGGCCACCAACGGTGACACCTTCTTAGGTGGTGAAGACTTTGATATTCGTTTAATCGACTACTTAGCCGATGAGTTTAAGAAAGACAGCGGTATGGATCTTAAAGGTGATCCATTGGCGATGCAGCGCTTAAAAGAAGCGGCTGAGAAGGCTAAAATTGAGCTCTCTTCAGCGCAGCAAACCGACGTTAACTTGCCTTACATCACGGCTGATGCCAGTGGTCCTAAGCACTTAAACGTGATTATTTCTCGCGCTAAATTAGAGTCATTGGTAGAAGATTTAGTCCAGCGTACTTTAGAGCCGTGCCGCACTGCGTTAGCCGATGCAGGCCTTGAAGCCAGCGCGATTGATGAGGTGATTCTGGTAGGTGGTCAGACCCGTATGCCATTAGTGCAAAAAGCGGTCGCTGATTACTTTGGTAAAGAAGCCCGTAAAGACGTTAACCCTGACGAAGCAGTAGCCATGGGTGCGGCCATTCAGGGTGCGGTATTAGGTGGTGATGTTAAAGACGTTTTACTGCTAGACGTGACGCCTCTGTCCTTGGGTATTGAAACCATGGGCGGCGTGATGACTAACCTGATTGAGAAAAACACGACGATTCCAACCAAGAAATCCCAGGTGTTCTCAACGGCTGATGATAACCAGCCGGCAGTAACCATTCATGTGTTACAAGGTGAGCGTAAGCAAGCAGCGCAAAACAAATCCTTAGGTCGTTTTGACTTATCGGATATTCCGCCTGCGCCACGCGGTGTGCCACAAATTGAAGTGACCTTTGATATTGACGCGAACGGTATTATGAACGTGTCAGCCAAAGATAAGGCGACCGGTAAAGAGCAGTCGGTAGTGATTAAGGCTAACTCTGGCTTAAGCGATGAAGAAGTTGAGCAAATGGTGCGTGATGCCGAGGCTAATGCTGAGGAAGATCGCAAGTTTGAAGAGTTAGTAACGGCGCGTAACCAAGGTGATCAGCTGGTCCATGCGACCCGTAAGATGGTGACTGAGGCAGGCGACAAGGTGACTGACGAAGAAAAAACAGCCATTGAAGCGGCGGTCGCTGAGCTTGAAGAAGCGATTAAAGGCGACGATAAAGCACTGATCGAAGCTAAAGTCGAGGCTGTATCGCAAGCGACTGCACCGGTGGCGCAAAAAATGTATGCCGACCAAGCTCAAGCAGCTGAGGCGGGTGCAGATCAGGCTCAAGCTGGTTCAGACGATGTAGTTGATGCAGAGTTTGAAGAAGTGAAAGATAACGACAACAAGTAATTGTTGCCTAGAGTGTTCACTTAATCGATGTGGCCTGTAATAAGCTGCATCACTGTTCGCGCGGGAGCTTGCTCCCGCGTTGACGTGTTTAAGGTGCAGTTTTAAGTCAGAGAGTAAGTTTTATGTCAAAGCGTGATTATTACGAAGTGCTTGGGGTTGAGCGCGGAGCCAGTGAAGCGGAGCTAAAAAAAGCTTATCGCCGCTTAGCGATGAAGTTTCACCCAGACCGTAATCCCGACGACAAAGACGCGGAAGAAAAGTTTAAAGAAGCTAACGAAGCCTATGAGGTGCTGTCCGACGCAGAAAAGCGTGCGGCTTATGATCAATACGGCCATGCCGGAGTGGATCCGCAAATGGGCGGTGGCGGTTTTGGTGGTGGCTTCTCCGGCGGTAACTTTGGCGATATTTTCGGTGATGTATTTGGCGATATCTTTGGTGGTGGACGCAGCCAGCGTGGCGGTCCTCAGCGTGGTTCCGATCTACGTTACACCATGGATTTAAGCCTAGAAGAGGCGGTGCGTGGTACCACTCAGAAGATCACCATTCCAACGGCAGTCGAATGCAAAACCTGCCATGGCAGTGGGGCGAAAAAAGGCACCAGTCCAGTCACCTGTACGACCTGTAATGGCGTAGGACAGGTGCGTATGCAGCAAGGTTTCTTTGCTGTACAGCAAGAGTGTCCGCGTTGTCATGGTAGCGGTAAGATGATTACTGATCCTTGCGGCTCTTGCCATGGTCAAGGGCGGGTGGAAGAAACAAAAACCTTGTCGGTAAAAATTCCTGCTGGCGTGGATACGGGTGATCGCATTCGCTTATCGGGTGAGGGCGACCTTGGAGTAAAAGGCGGTCCTGCAGGTGATTTGTATGTGGTGGTGAATGTGCTGCCCCACGATATCTTTGAGCGTGATGGCGCTGATTTGTACTGCGAAGTGCCGATCAATATTGCCGATGCAGCCTTAGGTGGTGAGCTTGAAGTGCCGACTTTGGATGGTCGGGTTAAATTAAAAATTCCTGAGGGTACCCAAACCGGCAAAATGTTCCGTTTGCGCGGTAAAGGTGTTAAGCCTGTGCGTGGGCATGCTGTCGGTGATTTGATGTGCCGTGTGGTGGTGGAAACGCCGGTTAAACTCGATAAACGCCAGCGTGAAATGCTCGAGGAGTTTCGTACCAGCTTGCAAGGTGATGCTTCGCACTCACCTAAAGCTAGCGGCTTCTTTGAGGGAGTTAAACGTTTCTTTAATGACCTGTAGTCGTTAGTGGTCATGGCTGAGTTGAGTGCTCAGCGGAAACAGGCGTAACAGATAAAGTCAGTTTGCGGCATAATAGGCTCAAACTGACTTTTTTTATCGTCGCGAGTTTAAAGCGGGCGGTAAATCACTAATCAAAGGATTCCTCTATGCTTCGTATTGCAATTATGGGCGCTGCTGGGCGCATGGGTAAAACCTTAATTGAGGCCGTGCAACAGTTAGACGGTTGTCAGTTAACAGTGGCGGTTGACCGTCCTGATAGCAGTTTAATTGGTGCTGACGTAGGTGAGCTGGCTGGTGTTGGGCGGTTAGGGGTTAACTTAGTCGCTGATCTAGGCAGTCAGCTAGAGCACTTTGACTTAGTGATTGATTTTACTCACCCAACCGTCACGGTAAATACGTTAGAAGTCTGTCGTCAGGCTGGCAAAGCAATGGTGATTGGTACCACCGGCTTTAGTCCTGCTGAGCGTGAGCTATTAACCCAGGCTGCCCAAGAGATTCCGATTGTCTTTGCGGCCAACTACAGTGTGGGCGTGAACCTATGTCTTAAATTGTTAGACATGGCGGCGCGGGTGATGGGTGATGATGCAGATATCGAAATTATTGAAGCTCACCATCGCCATAAAGTTGATGCGCCTTCAGGTACCGCACTACGGATGGGCGAAGTGGTGGCAGAAGCATTAGGTCGTGATTTGCAGCAAGTGGCAGTGTATGGTCGAGAAGGGCAAACCGGTGCCCGCGAGCGTGAGACCATAGGCTTTGCAACAGTGCGTGCGGGCGATGTGGTGGGCGATCATACGGTGCTGTTTGCCACTGAAGGTGAGCGGGTAGAGATTACCCATAAAGCCTCCAGTCGTATGACCTTTGCTAAAGGGGCGGTGCGTGCAGCGAGCTGGTTACAAAAGCAGCCTGCAGGACTTTACGATATGCAAGACGTACTTAGCTTACGTTAGCCTTTCGGTTTAGGAAAAATTCCAGTAGAATGCCGTTTTAGTTTATTACTAAAGAAGCGCACACTATGAATTGTATTTAAAGCGGAATGATGTTTACTCACGTCATTCCGCTTTTTTGCGAGAAAAAAGCGCACCATTGCTACTATATCGGGAGGTCTTCTTGACTAAGCCAGCCATACTCGCCCTTGCAGACGGCAGTATTTTTAAGGGCGAATCCATTGGAATTGACGGACAGACCGTTGGTGAGGTGGTATTCAATACCGCCATGACCGGCTATCAGGAAATTCTAACGGATCCATCCTATGCACAACAAATGGTTGCTCTGACCTATCCACATATCGGTAACTCAGGGACAACGCCTGAAGATGCTGAGTCTAATCAGGTGTGGGCAGCAGGACTTATTATTCGTGACTTACCGTTAATTTCTAGCAACTGGCGTGATCAGCAGCCACTAGGCGAGTATTTAAAAGCCAATAAAGTCGTGGCTATTGCCGATATTGATACCCGTCGCTTAACTCGCATTTTGCGTGAAAAAGGGGCGCTTAATGGCTGTATCTTAGCCGGTGAAGATGCAACTGAAGAGCAAGCGTTGGCCTTAGCTCAGCAGTTTGCCGGTATTCAAGGTAAAGACCTAGCCCGTGAAGTGAGCACCGCTGAGATCTATGAGTGGCGTTCAGGCCCTTGGTGCTTACAAACTGACAGTCACCCAGAAGTTCCGGCAGCAAAACTGCCTTACCATGTGGTGGCCTATGATTTTGGCGTGAAGCGTAATATTTTACGTTTATTAGTGGCGCGCGGTTGCCGAGTAACCGTAGTACCAGCTGAGACGCCAGCCAGTGAAGTGTTGGCGCTCAATCCGGATGGGGTGTTCTTATCTAATGGCCCTGGCGATCCAGCACCTTGCAGCTATGCAGTACAAGCCATTGAGCAAGTGATTGCCGCAGGCAAGCCCGTATTTGGTATCTGTTTAGGTCATCAGCTATTAGCGTTGGCTTCCGGTGCGCGCACTGAAAAGCTGCCAAATGGTCATCATGGGGCTAATCACCCGGTACAAGACTTAGCTACCCAGCGGGTCATGATTACCAGTCAAAATCATGGTTTTGCCGTTGCTGAAGACAGCTTGCCAGCTAACCTGCGGGTTACTCATCGTTCTTTATTTGATGGCACCGTGCAGGGCGTTGAGCGTACCGATGTAGTGGCCTTTGGCTTCCAAGGGCATCCAGAAGCAAGCCCTGGTCCAAATGATGTGAATGGCTTGTTCGATCGTTTTGTCGCAGCGATGGCTAAGTAGTTATGATGGCGAGTTTGGGAGTGGTGGAACTCTGGGCCTATGTCATAGGTACAGTGTTGATTGTATTGCTGCCAGGCCCTAACTCGTTATTTGTGCTTAGCACTGCTGTGCAGCGCGGGGTAGCCGCTGGTTATCGCGCAGCTGCGGGGGTATTTATTGGTGATAGCTTGCTGATGCTGTTTTCAGCGCTCGGCATGGCATCGCTGCTAAAGACACACCCGATGCTGTTTGATGTTTTTAAAATGATTGGCGCTGCTTACCTTGGTTATCTTGGTTTGCGGATGTTAGTCGGCGCTTGGCGCACTTATTGCTCTAAAGCGTTGAACAGTAAGCCAGCAGTGGCTGCAACTGAGCCGTCTGCCTCGCACAAACTGAGTCATCCGTTGCGTAAAGCCTTGGTGCTGAGTTTGTCGAATCCTAAAGCTATCTTGTTTTTTATGTCTTTTTTTATCCAGTTTGTTGACCCAGGTTACGCCTATCCTGGAGTGTCCTTTCTGGTGTTGGGCATTATTTTACAAGTGATTAGCTTGTTGTACCTTACGGTACTGATTTTTATGGGTGCCCGCTTGGCCCACTGGTTTGCACAGCGTAAGCGTATTGCAACCGGTGCTGGAGCCGCAGTAGGTACTCTGTTTGTCGGCTTTGGCGTGAAGCTGGCGACTGCAACTTTGTCCTGAATATTACGAGAATCCCATGCCAAAACGCACAGATATCAAAAGCATTTTAATTATCGGCGCCGGTCCGATTGTCATTGGTCAGGCTTGTGAGTTTGACTACTCGGGCGCGCAGGCGTGTAAAGCACTGCGTGAAGAGGGCTATCGAGTCATTTTGGTTAACTCGAACCCAGCCACCATTATGACTGACCCTGCCATGGCCGATGCCACCTACATTGAGCCAATTCAATGGCAAACCGTGGCTAAAATCATTGAAAAAGAGCGTCCAGATGCGCTGCTGCCAACCATGGGCGGACAAACCGCGCTGAACTGTGCGTTGGCGTTAGAGCGTGAAGGTATTTTGGAGAAATTTGGCGTAGAAATGATCGGTGCTAATGCCGACACCATCGATAAAGCTGAAGACCGCTCACGTTTTGATAAAGCTATGCGTGATATTGGCTTAGCTTGCCCGCGCTCGGGGATTGCGCACTCGATGGATGACGCCTACCGAGTGTTAGATGAAGTAGGTTTTCCCTGCATTATTCGCCCTAGTTTCACCATGGGTGGTACCGGTGGCGGGATTGCTTATAACCGCGAAGAGTTTGAAGAGATCTGTACCCGCGGTTTAGATTTATCACCAACTAAAGAGCTGTTGATTGATGAATCACTGATCGGCTGGAAAGAGTACGAAATGGAGGTTGTGCGTGATAAAAACGACAACTGCATTATCGTTTGCTCAATTGAAAACTTTGATCCTATGGGAGTGCATACCGGTGACTCAATCACCGTAGCGCCAGCCCAAACCTTAACCGATAAAGAATACCAAATCATGCGCGATGCCTCGTTGGCGGTAATGCGTGAAATTGGTGTTGAGACCGGTGGTTCAAACGTACAGTTTGGAATTGACCCTAAAGATGGTCGCATGGTGGTGATTGAAATGAACCCCCGTGTGTCCCGCTCATCAGCACTGGCTTCAAAAGCTACAGGCTTCCCGATTGCTAAAATTGCCGCTAAGTTAGCTGTGGGTTATACCCTAGATGAGCTAAGCAACGACATTACCGGTGGTCGTACGCCCGCTTCTTTTGAGCCAGCAATTGATTACGTAGTTACTAAGATTCCACGCTTTGCTTTTGAAAAGTTCCCTAAAGCCGATGCCCGTTTAACCACCCAGATGAAATCGGTGGGTGAAGTGATGGCGATAGGTCGCACCTTCCAAGAGTCGTTACAAAAAGCCCTGCGCGGCCTAGAAGTGGGCGTGAATGGCTTAGATTCAATTATGGATATTAAAGCTGCCGATGCCGAATCAACCTTGCGCCGCGAATTAACCGTGCCAGGAGCTGATCGCATTTGGTACTTAGGCGATGCCATTCGTTTTGGTATGAGTCGCGATGAAATTTACGAGCTGACCAAGATTGATCATTGGTTCTTAATTCAGTTAGAAGACTTAGTTAAAGAAGCCGAGCGTCTGAAAACCATCGGTTTGAATGATGTGGATTACGCCTTAATGCGTAAACTTAAGCGCAAAGGTTTTGGTGATGCGCGCTTAGCTAAGTTGTTGTCGGTCACAGAAAAAAGCGTGCGTGCCCGTCGCCAGCAGTTAGGTGTATTGCCAGTGTACAAGCGAGTAGATACCTGCGCTGCTGAGTTTGCTACTGATACTGCTTACATGTACTCCACCTATGAAGAAGAGTGCGAAGCTAATCCGTCAGACAACAAGAAAATCATGATTTTAGGTGGTGGTCCAAACCGTATTGGTCAAGGTATCGAGTTTGACTACTGCTGTGTACATGCGGCCTTTGCCATGCGTGAAGATGGTTACGAAACCATTATGGTGAACTGTAACCCTGAAACGGTTTCCACCGACTATGACACCTCTGACCGCCTCTACTTTGAGCCGGTGACTCTAGAGGATGTATTAGAAATTGTGCGGATTGAAAAGCCAGTGGGTGTGATTGTGCAGTATGGTGGACAAACGCCACTTAAAATCTGCCGCGCGTTAGAAGAAGCCGGGGTGCCGATTATTGGTACTAGTCCTGATGCGATTGACCGTGCGGAAGACCGTGAGCGTTTCCAGCAAATGGTGCAGCGCCTTAACTTGCTACAGCCGCAAAATGCAACCGCCCGCAGTGAAGAGGAAGCGATTATTGCTTCCCGTGAAATCGGTTATCCATTGGTGGTGCGTCCTTCCTATGTGTTAGGTGGTCGCGCGATGGAAATTGTGTATGACGAGGAAGAGCTTAAGCGTTATATGCGTGAAGCGGTGCAAGTTTCCAATGACAGCCCAGTGCTGCTGGACTACTTCCTCAACAGTGCAATTGAAGTGGATGTAGATGCGGTATCGGATGGTAAGCAAGTGGTGATCGGCGCCATTATGCAGCACATTGAGCAAGCCGGGGTGCACTCCGGTGACTCAGCCTGTTCATTGCCACCGTATTCCTTAACCCCTGAAGTGCAAGATATCATTCGCGACCAGGTATCACGCATGGCACTAGAGCTAGGCGTTGTTGGTTTAATGAACGTACAGATGGCGGTTCAGGGCGATGATATCTATGTGATTGAAGTCAACCCACGTGCTTCCCGTACTGTGCCTTTTGTTTCTAAGTGCATTGGCGAATCCATTGCTAAAGTAGCGGCCCGCGTAATGGCTGGTAAAACCCTTGAGGAAGTAGGCTTTACCAAGGAAATTATTCCGCCGTTCTACAGTGTTAAAGAGGCGGTGTTCCCCTTTGCTAAGTTCCCTGGGGTAGATACCATTCTTGGCCCTGAAATGAAGTCTACCGGTGAAGTGATGGGCGTGGGCGATAGCTTTGCTGAAGCCTTTGCTAAATCACAAATGGGTGCTAGCGAGACGTTACCTACTGAGGGCACGGTATTTTTGAGCGTGCGTGAAGATGACAAGCCCTATGTGGCCGCTTTAGCCCGTGATTTAATCGAATTAGGCTTTGAGGTAGTTGCGACTTCTGGCACAGCTCGTATCATTGAGGCAGCTGATTTACCGGTACGCCGAGTAAATAAAGTAACTGAAGGTCGTCCTCACGTGGTTGATATGATCAAAAATGCTGAGGTGACGTTGATTATTAATACGACGGAAGGACGTCAGTCGATTGCTGACTCGTTCTCGATTCGTCGTAATGCCTTGCAGCATAAGGTTTACCTCACCACCACCTTGGCTGGTGGGCAAGCCGTATGTGAAGCGTTGAAGTTTGGTCCTGAAAAGACTGTTCGTCGCTTGCAAGACTTGCACTCAGGAATTAATGCGTGACTAAATTTCCAATGACTGTCCAAGGCGCTCGCGCCTTGGAAGATGAACTTAACTTTTTGAAAACCGAGCGTCGTCCGCAAATCACTGAAGCTATTGCCACTGCGCGTGAGCTAGGTGACCTCAAGGAAAATGCTGAATATCATGCTGCTCGTGAGCAGCAGGGTATGGTCGAGGCGCGCATTCGAGACATCGAAGGCCGCCTTTCAGCCGCTCAAGTGATTGATGTAACGACCATCGCTCACACTGGTAAGGTGATTTTTGGTACCACCATCGACATTATGAATGTGGATACCGATGAAGAAGTCTCTTACCAGATTGTGGGTGAAGATGAAGCTGACATCAAACAAGGAAAAATCTCAGTCACCTCACCGATTGCCCGTGGCTTAATTGGCAAAGAGGAAGGTGAAGTGGTAGCTATCCAAACGCCGAGTGGTGTTGTGGAGTATGAGATACTTGAAGTTAAGCACATCTAAAGCCGTACTGACTCCAGCATTAACCAGCTCCCAAGTGATTTGGCAGCTGGTACAAATGCTGTGGGTTGGTAGTTTATTTTTAACCCATTTTCTGTTGCTGCCCGCTTTGCAAACAATGGCTTTGGCGCCAATGTTAGTGCAAGAGGTGGCAGAGAGTTTAAGGCCAGTTTTGGTTGGCTTGGCAGTGGTGGGTGTGATATTTCAGCTGGTGCTGTTGATGCAAGCGCGTAAAGCACGCTGGTTAAGCGATCTACGAGGGTGGCTATTGCTTAGCAGTTTAGTGTTAGCGGCAGTGTTTTATGCTTTGCCAGTGATCGATTCGCAGCTGCAGATAGTCCAAGGGTACAGTTATTTAGCATTGAGTTGCGTGGGTCTGCTCTTGCTGGTACAGCCGTTTCCAGCAGTAGAGCAGAATCATCAAGCGCGCGAAAATTAAGCTTGGTAGCGTAAAATATTCGACAGATTTTTATTGGGCTTAGGATTTTTACGGTAGATAACAGCCACCTTACCAATACTTTGTACCAATTCAGCGCTGGCTGATTGGCAAAGTTGGTCTAAAATAGCTTTTCGATCTTCGCGCTCACCAATACGGAGCTGAACTTTAATTAATTCGTGATCATTAAGTGCACGATCTAATTCAGCCAGTACACCTTCTGATAGACCGTTATCTGCTACAGTCAGCACCGGTTTTAGAAAGTGGCCAATAGCTTTAAATTGTTTTTTTTGCTCTTGGGTGAGCGACATAGTGAACCTCTGCAGTGTAACGGTTTGAATAAACGCCTAGTTTACCCGACCTAGCCATGAAAGAGGTATTTTTACGAGGTATTCTGTGGCACGTTCAAAAAGTAGTGGCCGCTGGCTAAAAGAACACTTTGATGATCAGTATGTTAAGCAGGCGCAGAAAGACGGTTATCGTTCGCGGGCTAGCTATAAATTACTGGAGATTCAAGATAAAGACCGTATTTTGCGCCCTGGCATGACCGTAATTGACTTAGGCAGTGCGCCTGGGGGCTGGTCTCAAGTAACCAGTCGGGTGATTGGTGATAAGGGGACCTTGATTGCTTCGGATATTTTACCGATGGATAGTATTGCTGATGTCACCTTTATTCAGGGCGACTTTACTGAAGACTCGGTTTATCAAGAAATTTTAACGGCGGTAAATAATCGGCCGGTTGACCTTGTTATTTCGGACATGGCCCCCAATATGAGTGGTATCCGTACTGCAGATCAGGCCAGTGCTATGTTTTTGTGCGAACTAGCTTTGGACCTTGCCAGTAAAGTATTAAAGCCAGGCGGGGATTTTTTAATTAAAATTTTCCAAGGTGAAGGATTTGATGCTTACTTAAAACAGGTGCGCGAGCAGTTTGAGAAAGTACAGATGCGTAAACCTGCTTCCTCAAGGGACCGTTCGCGTGAGCAATATTTGTTAGCACGAGGCTATAGAGGAGAGTAAAGGTGAACTCTCAGCCGATACATCACCTAAGCTAGGAATAGAAATTTTGATACAACTGGAACTCGATTTTAATCAGGCGGTTGCCGCAACAAGCAGCTGCAGAGGGTGGCTAAGTGAATGATATGACTAAAAACCTATTGCTCTGGGTGGTAATTGGCGTGGTGCTGATTACGGTGATGAATAATTTTTCATCCCATAATGAAGCCTCCAAGCTCAATTACTCCTCTTTTATTGAGCAGGTTAAAGAAGGCAAGGTGAATCAGGTCACTGTTGATGGTTATATCATTAGCGGTAAGCGCCTCGATGGCAGTAGTTTTGAAACGGTGCGTCCGGCAATTCAAGATAATGGCTTAATGGGCGACCTGATTGATAACAATGTAACCGTAGTGGGTAAGCAACCAGAACAGCAAAGTATTTGGATGCAGCTGCTTGTGGCTAGCTTCCCAATTTTGGTCATTATTGCCGTGTTTATGTTCTTTATGCGGCAGATGCAGGGCGGCGCTGGCGGTAAGGGCGGCCCGATGAGCTTTGGTAAAAGTAAAGCGCGGATGCTATCTGAAGACCAAATTAAAACCACATTAGCTGATGTGGCCGGTTGTGATGAAGCTAAAGAAGAAGTGGGTGAGCTGGTAGAGTTTCTGCGTGATCCAAGCCGTTTTCAGCGCTTAGGTGGAAAAATTCCCCGCGGCGTATTGATGGTGGGTCAGCCAGGTACAGGTAAAACTTTATTGGCTAAGGCGATTGCCGGTGAAGCCAAGGTGCCATTTTTCACTATTTCTGGTTCTGATTTTGTTGAAATGTTTGTCGGGGTTGGTGCTTCTCGGGTGCGTGATATGTTCGAGCAGGCCAAAAAACACGCCCCGTGCATTATCTTTATTGACGAGATTGATGCGGTCGGTCGTCACCGTGGCTCGGGTATGGGCGGCGGTCATGATGAGCGTGAGCAAACCCTGAACCAATTGCTAGTTGAAATGGATGGTTTTGAAGGCAATGACGGCGTAATTGTTATTGCTGCGACTAACCGTCCAGACGTGCTGGATCCTGCGTTATTGCGTCCAGGGCGCTTTGACCGCCAAGTGGTGGTGGGTTTGCCTGATATTCGTGGGCGTGAGCAAATTTTACATGTGCACATGCGTAAAGTGCCGGTGAGTAATGATGTGGATGCGGCGGTGATTGCCCGCGGTACGCCAGGTTTCTCCGGTGCAGATTTGGCCAACTTAGTAAACGAAGCAGCCTTGTTTGCCGCTCGTGGTGGCAAGCGCGTAGTAGAAATGGCTGAGTTTGAACAAGCCAAAGATAAGATCATGATGGGTGCCGAGCGCAAATCCATGGTGATGTCAGAGAAAGAAAAGCTGAATACAGCCTATCACGAGGCGGGACATGCGATTGTTGGCCGTTTAGTGCCTGAGCATGACCCAGTCTATAAGGTGTCCATTATTCCCCGTGGCCGCGCCTTAGGTGTGACCATGTTCTTGCCTGAAGAAGACCGTTATAGCTTGTCTAAGCGTGGTTTGCTCAGTCAGATCTGCTCACTTTATGGTGGTCGGATTGCCGAAGAAATGACTTTAGGCTTTGATGGGGTAACGACAGGGGCGTCAAATGACATCATGCGCGCCACCCAAATTGCTCGCAATATGGTAACCAAGTGGGGACTGTCGGAAAAATTAGGGCCTTTGCAGTATGCCGAAGATGATGACGCTGGCTTTTTAGGTCGGGGTGGTTCCGGTGCGGCGGCTAATGTATCGGGTGAAACAGCTAAACTGATTGATCTTGAAATACGAGAAATCATTGATAGCTGCTATGCCAAAGCCAAGCAGTTGCTGGAAGATAATCGCGACAAGCTAGATGTCATGGCGCAAGCCTTGATGAAGTATGAAACCATCGACTCCGATCAAATTGATGACATTATGGCGGGGCGCGAAGTGCGTGAGCCTAAAGATTGGAGTGGCGGTAATGGGCCGCAATCAGGTGCTCCTGCAGCGCCAAACACAGAACCTCCAACCGCTCAGCCTGACTTAACGGATCCGGCGAGCGAACATTAATCCTTGATGCCGCTGATTCCAGCGGCATTTTTTTTACCGAAAGCGTTAGGTGGTAAAAGTGGCACAGCAATCGTGGTTACAGTGCGGCGCACGGCGTTTAGATTTAACTGAGCCCAAGGTGATGGGTATTGTGAATATGACGCCTGACTCTTTTTCTGATGGTGGGCATTATAATCATCTCGATCAAGCGCTATTACGGGCACAGCAGTTATGTGCTGAAGGCGCAGCGATTGTCGATATTGGTGGTGAGTCTACCCGGCCAGGCGCCGCTCAGGTTTCTGAGCAGCAAGAGTTAGATCGTGTAGTGCCGTTGGTTGAGCGCATTGCCCAAACGCTCGATGTGGTGATTTCTGTTGATACATCCACCCCGAGTGTTATGCGTGAGTCAATTGCAGCCGGTGCCGGGCTGATTAATGATGTGCGCTCGTTGCGCCGTGAAGGTGCATTTGAGGCAGTGCAGGATACTCAAGCGGCTGTTTGTTTAATGCATATGCTAGGTGAGCCGCAAACCATGCAGCAGCAACCTGAATATGCTGATGTGACGGCCGAGGTGTTGCAGTTCTTGCAGGAGAAGGTTCAGTTGTGCGAGCAAGCAGGAATTGCTAAAAGTCGCTTATTGATTGATCCAGGTTTTGGATTTGCGAAAAATTTAACGCATAATTTGACCTTGTTTAAGCAACAGCAACAGTTAGCTGTTTTGGGGTTACCCTTGTTGGTTGGGGTTTCCCGCAAAAGTATGATTGGCCAAGTATTAGATAAGCCGGTTGAGCAGCGTTTGTTTGGTAGCTTAGGGTTGGCTGTAATGGCGCTTGAGCGTGGAGCAAAGGTGCTTAGAGTGCATGATGTGGCTGCTACTGTAGATGCAGTCAAACTGTTTAATGCTGTAATGGCAGCGCAATAGGAAGTGGATATGACGCGTAAGTATTTTGGCACCGATGGCATTCGTGGGCGTGTAGGAACGGCGCCGATTACCCCAGAGTTTATGTTGAAATTAGGCTGGGCGGCGGGCATGGCATTTCGTAAGCAGGGTAAATGCCGGATTTTAATCGGCAAAGATACGCGTATTTCTGGCTATATGTTTGAGTCTGCGTTGCAAGCAGGGTTATCGGCTGCCGGCGCGGATATTTTATTGTTAGGCCCGATGCCGACCCCCGCGGTTGCTTATTTAACCCGTACTTTCAAGGCGGAAGCAGGGATTGTCATTAGTGCCAGCCATAATCCGCATTATGATAACGGGATTAAGTTCTTCTCCGCGCAGGGTACTAAGCTGCCAGACGAAGTTGAGCTAATGATTGAAGAGCTGCTAGACACACCGATGAGCGTGGTTGATTCTGAGTTGTTAGGTAAGGCGTCACGGATTAACGATGCGGCAGGTCGTTATATTGAGTTTTGTAAGAGCAGTGTGCCTACTAGCAGTGATTTTTCAGGCTTTAAAATTGTCTTGGACTGCGCCCATGGTGCCACCTATAAGGTAGCGCCTAGTGTGTTTCGTGAGCTTGGTGCAGAAGTTATCGTCACCGCGGCTAATCCTGATGGGGTGAATATCAACCATGGCGTAGGTTCAACTTCACTCGGCTCGTTATGCCAAGCAGTGGTTGAGCACGGCGCCGACTTTGGTATTGCCTTTGACGGTGATGGTGACCGAGTGTTGATGGTGGATCACACCGGGGCTGAAGTGGATGGCGATGAGCTGTTATATATTATTGCGACTGACCTGCAGGAGCGTGAACGTTTGCCAGAAGGCACAGGGGTAGTCGGCACCTTAATGAGCAACCTTGGATTAGAGCTGGCGCTGAAAGAGCGTGGCATCCCGTTTGTGCGGGCTAATGTGGGCGATCGTTATGTGATGGCAGAAATGCAGAGTCGTGGCTGGGTGCTTGGCGGTGAAAACTCAGGGCATATCCTTTGTGCCCAGCATGCCACCACTGGTGATGCAATTATTGCTGCCTTGCAGGTCTTGCTGGCGCTAAAGCGTCGGGGACAAAGCTTAGCCAAAGAGCGTTTGGCGTGGAAAAAATTGCCCCAGGTGTTAATTAATGTGCGTTTTTCTGGAGAAAAAAATCCGTTAGATGCATCAGAAGTGCAAGCAGCCTGTGATCAAGCCACTGAAGCGATGGCGGGGCGTGGACGTGTATTGCTGCGTAAGTCTGGAACAGAACCTTTGATTCGGGTGATGGTGGAAGGCGAAGATGAGCAGTTAGTGCAGCAGTATGCAGAACAGATTGCTCAAGTCGTGGAAACGGTTTGTAGCTAGCTCGGTCTAGCAACTTCAAGTATAATTTGCGCCCTTATTCTGATGGAGAGCCTACTAATGCGTCGAAAACTTGTAGCTGGTAACTGGAAAATGTTTGGTGAGCAAGCGCGGGTGAATGCATTAGTGGCGGAACTTGCGGCGCAAGATTTTAGTCAGGCTGCAGTGGATGTGGCGATTATCCCAGGCTTTATCAATTTACAGTCTGTACAACAGCAACTAGCTGATACTGGGATTGAGTTAGGTGCGCAAGATTGTGCTGAGCAGCTAGAGTATGGGGCCTTAACGGGTGAGGTAAGTGCGCTGCAGCTAGCAGAGCTAGGTTGTCGCTATGTTTTAGTCGGGCACTCAGAGCGTCGTGCATTGCAATCTGAGTCAGATCAGGTAATATGCCGCAAGTTTATCGCTGCGCAAAAAGCAGGTTTAATCCCTATTTTATGTTTGGGTGAAACCTTGGCTCAGCGTGAAGCAGGTTTAGCTACGGCTACTGTGTGTGAGCAATTGGAAGCGGTGGTGGAGCAGGTTGGAGTAGATGCTTTTGAGCAAGCCGTGATTGCCTATGAGCCGGTTTGGGCAATTGGCACAGGCTTAACTGCAACACCTGAGCAAGCCCAAGAGATTCATCAGCAGATTCGTCAGCGAGTGGCTGAAGAGTGCAGCGACGTTGCAGCTCAAGTACAGATTCTCTATGGCGGTAGTGTTAAGGCAGCCAATGCAGCCGAACTATTTGCTATGGCTGATATTGATGGGGGGCTAGTCGGTGGTGCCTCTCTGGATGCCAAAGAATTTAGCGCTATTGTTAGCGCGCTAGGAAACTAACATGTTAGAAAACGTTATTATTGTTGTGCATTTGTTGGCTGCACTGGGTGTGGTCGGTTTTGTTTTAATTCAGCACGGTAAAGGTGCTGATGCGGGTGCTTCCTTTGGTTCGGGCGCATCAGCGACGGTATTCGGTTCGCAAGGCTCGGGCAGCTTTTTAAGTCGTACCACTGCTGTGTTGGCAACGATTTTCTTTGCCTCAAGCATGGTGTTGGCTTACTACGCGAAAGATCGTGCAGCATCAGTTTCTGATTTAGGTGTGCCTGATCCTTCAGTGTTAGAAGTGCCGAAGCCTGCTGTGGAAGATGTGCCGCAAATTCAAACTCAGGAAAAGCTTGATTCGGCGGATGTGCCTGTGGTAGAGTGACGCACGTTTTTGCCGAGGTGGTGGAATTGGTAGACACGCTACCTTGAGGTGGTAGTGGCCTAAGGCTGTAGGGGTTCGAGTCCCCTTCTCGGTACCATACAAAAAAGACCCGCAATCGCGGGTCTTTGCGTATACTAAGGGCTTAGATGATCTGTGTTATAAGACCTGTCATCAGCTTAAGCAGATAAAGCTTAAGCCGTAATAGTTATTAGTTATCTCTAGAGCCCCGGTTATTAGGGGCTTTTTATTGGCTGTTTGAAATAAAAAATAGCCATCTTGATGGGCACAGTGCCCATTTTTTATTTATCCACTTACCTATTTAGGAGGGCGAATGACAAGCAGGCTAGACCAGCTGCAAGCCATGCTAGCCCCTGTGATTGAAGGGCTTGGTTACCGCTGTTGGGGAATTGAGTTTATTTCTCAGGGACGACATTCGTTGTTACGCGTCTATATTGACAGTGATCAAGGTATTTTTATTGATGACTGCGAGAAAGTTAGCCGTCAGATTAGTGCGGTGATGGATGTTGAAGATCCAATTTCAAGCGAGTACACCTTAGAAGTATCTTCTCCTGGAATGGATAGACCGTTATTTACGTTAGAGCAGTACGCAGCGCACGCTGGCGATGTAGTGAAGATTCGATTGCGTACACCCTTTGAGGGGAAGCGTAATGTACAAGGGCTTTTGCAAGGTGTGGAGGATGATGAGGTCGTGGTGCGGGTTGAGCAGCACGAGTATCTGTTCCCCATTGAGCAAATTGATAAAGCAAACATTGTTCCTCAGTTTGAATAACTTGAGATAACAATCGCCAGTCCAACGGATTGTGCAAGACGAGGCAAGTAATGAGTAGAGAAATATTACTGGTCGTGGAATCAGTATCAAATGAGCGCGGCGTGCCCCCTGGAGTTATTTTTGAAGCTCTAGAGGTAGCGTTGGCGACTGCTACTAAAAAGCGCTACGACGAAGAAGTGAATATTCGGGTAGAGATTGATCAGAAAACCGGAAATTACGATACCTTCCGTTCATGGGTTGTGGTAACCGATGAAGAGCTGGATGATCCGGCCTTCCAAGTGACTGAAGATATGCCGAAGGCGATTGAGCATAACGCTAAAGTCGGTGAGGTAATCGAAGAGCAGGTTGAGTCGATCGAGTTCGGTCGTATTGCAGCGCAAACGGCTAAGCAAGTGATCGTACAAAAAGTACGCGAAGCAGAGCGTGCGCAAATGGTTGAAGCTTACCGCAGTAAAGTGGGTGAGATCCTGTTTGGCACGGTGAAGAAAGTTACGCGCGACAACATCATTGTCGATTTAGGCAATAACGCTGAGGCGCTCTTAGCCCGTGAAGAAGTGATCCCACGGGAAACCTTGCGCGTAGGTGCCCGTATTCGTGCTTTATTGAAAGAAATTCGCACTGAAAACCGTGGTCCACAGCTGATTTTATCGCGTACTGCCAATGAAATGCTGATGGAGCTGTTTCGTATTGAAGTTCCGGAGATTTCAGAAGGCTTGATCGAAATTATGTCTGCAGCACGTGACCCTGGTTCACGAGCAAAGATTGCAGTACGTTCTAAAGATAAGCGGATTGATCCGCAAGGCGCCTGTATTGGTATGCGCGGTTCGCGGGTACAAGCTGTATCTGGCGAGCTAGGTAACGAGCGTGTGGATATTGTGCTGTGGGATGACAGCGATGCCCAGTTTGTGATTAATGCCATGGCACCGGGTGAAGTAACGGCGATTATCGTCGATGAAGATGCACACTCCATGGATATTGCTGTGCCTGAGGATAAGTTGGCTCAGGCCATTGGACGTGGTGGTCAAAACGTGCGGTTGGCTAGTCAGTTAACTGGATGGACCTTAAACGTCATGACAGAAAAGGATATTCAAGCACGTCAACAGGCTGAAACAAGTGATTTGTTACAGTTATTCATCAATGAATTAGAAATTGATGAAGATCTGGCTCAGGTTCTAGTGGATGAGGGCTTCTCTGATTTAGAAGAGGTGGCTTATGTCCCAATGGAAGAGATGCTAGATATTGATGGGTTTGATGAAGAGTTAGTAAATGAGCTGCGTAAGCGCGCCAAAGACCGTTTATTGGTACGTGCGCTAGCGACGGAAGATAAACTGGCAGAGGCCCAACCGGAGCAAGATTTACTAGACCTTGAAGGGGTCAGTAAAGAGCTAGCCGTTGAGCTTGCCGTTCGCGGAGTGCTCAGCCGCGAAGACCTAGCCGAGCAGTCGATTGATGACTTGCTCGAGATCGAGGGCATGGACGAAGACCGTGCCGGCAAACTAATTATGGCCGCCCGCGCCCATTGGTTTGAATAAGCACTAGCGGTCTGAGGAGATAAGAGCATGACTCAAGTCACGGTTAAAGAGTTGGCCCAAGAGGTCAATATGTCAGTTGATCGTTTGCTGGAGCAAATGAAAGAAGCTGGTTTGTCGCATCAGAGCGCCGAACAAACAGTAAACGATACTGAGAAACAAAAGTTACTGAGTTACTTACAGGCAGTGCCTGGTAAAACCAGTGAGCGAAAAATTACTTTGCAGCGTAAAAAAACCAGCACTATCCGTAATCCGGGTAGCAAGGCAATTAGCGTTGAAGTGCGTAAAAAGAAAACCTTTGTGCAGCGTAGCGCCGAAGATATCGAGGCAGAAAAGCGTCGTGAGCAAGAAGCTCAGCGAGTAGCTGCTGAGAAAGCTGCGGCAGAAAAAGCGGCAGCAGAAAAGCGTGCAGCGGATGAGGCCAAAGCTAAAGCTAAAGCGGAAGAGCGCGAGAAAGAGCGGGAAAAAGCGTTAGCGCAGAAAAAAGCGCAAGAAGCCCCGACCATTAAAGCGGTAGAGATTACTCCACGCGCGGCAGAGCCTGTCGCAGAGCCTAAAGCTAAACCTGCTGCTAAGGTTGAGCCTAAGGTAGACGTTGAGCCAGAAGCGGCTCCAGCAGTCGCTGAGCGTAAAAAAGAAGAGCCGCGTCGTGCTCGTCGGGAAGAAGATGAGCGTCGTGAGCGTAAGCCTGCAGCTGCCCGTCCTGCGCCTAAAGGTAAAGTATCGCCACGCGTAATTGATGGTGATGATGATGGCTTTGGTCGTCGTGGTGGCCGTGGTGGCCGTAATCGTCAAAAGAAACGTTCTAATCAGCATGGTTTCCATACCCCAACGGGGCCGATTGTGCGTGAAGTACAAATTGGTGAAACCATCACCGTAGCTGATCTCGCCGACCAGATGTCCGTTAAAGGCGTGGAAGTGGTTAAGTTTATGTTTAAACTTGGCTCGCCAGTGACCATTAACCAAGTCTTAGATCAGGAAACTGCCATTTTGGTGGCCGAAGAGATGGGACACAAGGTCAAGCGCGTCAGTGATGATGTGATTGAAGAGCAGCTGGCTGAATCCTTGCAAATGGAAGGTGAAGCAATTCACCGTGCGCCTGTCGTGACTGTGATGGGCCACGTTGACCATGGTAAAACTTCATTGCTCGACTACATTCGTCGCAGTAAAGTGGCAACCGGTGAAGCAGGCGGTATTACTCAGCATATTGGTGCGTACCATGTGAAAACCGAAGGCGGTATGGTGACCTTCTTGGATACTCCAGGTCACGCAGCCTTTACTGCTATGCGTGCTCGTGGTGCGAAAGCGACCGATATTGTAATTCTGGTAGTGGCTGCAGATGATGGCGTGATGCCACAAACGATTGAGGGGATTCAGCACGCGAAAGCGGCTGGTGTACCTTTAATTGTTGCAGTGAACAAAATTGATAAGCCAGAGGCTGATCCCGATCGGATTAAAAACGATCTGGCTGCCCACGATGTGATCCCAGAAGAATGGGGTGGCGATACTCAGTTTGTTCATGTTTCGGCGAAACAAGGTACTGGTATCGATGAGCTGCTAGAGGCGGTATTACTACAAGCAGAAGTGCTTGAGTTGACCGCTATCCCAAGTGCTTCAGGCCGCGGTGTAGTCATTGAATCCCGTTTAGATAAGGGTCGTGGGCCTGTGGCTTCGATTCTGGTGCAAAACGGAACCTTACATCAAGGCGATATGGTATTAGTAGGAGTTAACTACGGTCGTGTTCGTGCCATGTTGGATGAAAATGGTCAGGCAATTAAAGAAGCTGGCCCATCGATTCCGGTAGAAATCTTAGGTTTAGATGGTACGCCTGAGGCCGGTGATGAGATGACTGTTGTCGCTGATGAGAAGAAAGCCCGTGAAGTGGCATTATTCCGTCAGGGTAAATACCGCGAGGTTAAACTGGCCCGTGCCCATGCTGGTAAGTTAGAAAATATCTTCGAAAGCATGGGGCAAGAAGAGAAGAAGACCCTGAATGTGGTTATTAAAACCGACGTTCGCGGTACTTTAGAAGCCCTGCAGTCCTCTTTAACTGAGCTCGGTAACGATGAAGTTCAAGTTAACGTAGTGGCAGGTGGTGTCGGTGGTATTACTGAAAGTGATGCTAACTTAGCCCTAGCCTCTAATGCGGTGATCTTTGGCTTTAACGTACGTGCGGATGCCGGTGCGCGTAAAATTGTTGAAACCGAAAGTCTT
The DNA here is from genome assembly GCF_001267175.1 of Thiopseudomonas alkaliphila. Taxonomy (NCBI): domain Bacteria; kingdom Pseudomonadati; phylum Pseudomonadota; class Gammaproteobacteria; order Pseudomonadales; family Pseudomonadaceae; genus Thiopseudomonas; species Thiopseudomonas alkaliphila. The sequence goes on from NZ_CP012358.1 coordinate 2,416,426, forward strand.
GACATGCGTTACTACAACATCATCTACGACATTATTGAAGACGTGAAAAAAGCACTTTCAGGTATGCTCGGTAGTGATGTTCGTGAAAACATCATCGGTGTGGCTGAAGTGCGTGATGTCTTCCGTTCACCAAAAATTGGTGCAATTGCCGGTTGTATGGTGATTGAAGGCCATGTTTTACGTAGCCGTCCAATCCGCGTGTTGCGTGATGATGTGGTGATCTTTGAGGGCGAGTTGGAATCTCTGCGTCGCTTTAAAGATGATGTAAACGAAGTGCGTTCAGGCATGGAGTGCGGTATCGGCGTTAAGAGCTACAACGACGTAAAAGTTGGTGACAAGATCGAAGTATTCGAGAAGGTCGAAGTGGCCCGTACGCTGTAATCGTTACACGGTTACAGGAGCGGCAAGTGTCGATTTAGGGAAACCTTTATCGCGCTTGCCGCTCATTATTTGTAGCGATAAAAAGTACTATAGCGACTAATCTAAAACAAAGATTAAAGCGCACTTCTTATTAGGCAGGTTGATATGGCAAAACAATACAGTAGAACCCAGCGGATTGGCGATCAGATGCAGCGTGAGCTAGCCACTATGATTAGCCGTGAAGTGAAAGATCCGCGCTTAGGCTTTATTACCATTACGGCAGTTGATGTGACCCGTGATCTTGGGCATGCCAAGGTGTTTATTACGGTAATGGGTGATAACACTGCAGAACAGATTCAGAGCAACTTAGATGTGCTTAACGATGCGGCTGGCTTTTTACGCATGCTGCTAGGTAAAGCCATGAAGCTGCGTACTATTCCGCAGCTGCATTTTCATTACGACAGCAGTATTGAGCGTGGCGCGCACTTGTCAGCCTTGATTGATAAAGCTCGCGCTGCAGATAAACAGTTAATCAGCTCAGACGAGGAGTAATCTGTGGCGCAGCAGATCAAACGTAAACGTCGCAATGTCAGTGGCATTATTTTGCTCGATAAGCCGCTAGGCGTTAGTTCTAATGGTGCTTTACAAAAAGTGCGTTGGCTGCTGAATGCCGCTAAAGGTGGGCATACTGGCAGTTTAGATCCGTTAGCCACTGGCGTACTGCCGTTATGTTTTGGTGAGGCAACAAAGTTTTCGCGTTATTTATTAGATGCCGACAAAACCTATGAAACGGTAGTTCAGCTAGGCGCTACGACAACTACGGCAGATGCCGAAGGCGAGGTCTTAACCCAGGCTGCGGTTAACTGCGATGTAGCACAAATTGAAACAGCATTGGCGCAGTTTTGGGGTGATATTTTACAGGTGCCACCGATGTATTCGGCGCTGAAAAAAGATGGTCAGCCGTTGTATAAGCTAGCGCGCAGTGGCCAAGTGGTTGAACGGGAGCCCCGTCCAGTGACGATTTTTAGCTTGGAACTGTTGGCTTTTGATTCTGCTGTTAACCAACTTAGTTTGCGTGTGCATTGCAGTAAAGGCACCTATATTCGTACTCTAGCTGAAGATATTGGCGCAGCTTTAGGTTGCGGTGCCTATGTAGCTAAACTACGTCGTACCCAAGCGGGGCCTTTTACCTTAGAGGGTGCAGTAACCGTTGCTGAGCTTGAGCAGTTGCATGAGCAGCAGGGGGATGAGGCGTTAGATCAATTTCTAATGGCTTGTGATAGTGGTTTGCATCATTGGCCAGCGATTAGTTTAACTGAAAGTAGCAGTTACTATTGGTTGCAGGGGCAGCCAGTGCGAGCTCCGGGCGCGCCCGCTTTTGGTATGTTAAGAGTGCGTAATGCTGAGCAAGAGTTTATCGGTATCGGTGAAATAGATGAAGATGGACTAGTTGCGCCAAGACGAGTAATTCGTACAGAATAGGATCTAATTCTAGGGTATACTAGAAACACAGGTTGGCTGTTGGCAGGCACGGTCAAACCTTTATTTTTAGCACAAGGTAAAGTTCAGGCTTGCCTTGGCCTGTCCCAAACTAGGAGCCCATCATGGCACTAAGCGTAGAAGAAAAAGCCCAGATCGTTAACGATTACAAGCAAGCAGAAGGTGATACCGGTTCTCCAGAAGTGCAAGTTGCACTGCTGACCGCTAACATCAACAAGCTACAAGAGCACTTTAAGGCCAACAAAAAAGACCACCACTCACGTCGTGGTTTGATTCGTATGGTTAACCAACGTCGTAAATTACTCGACTACTTAAAGGGCAAAGACTTAGGTCGTTATAGCTCGTTAATTGCTCGTTTAGGCTTACGTCGCTAAGACGTCTTAGACGATGATTGAGAGCCCGAAGTTAGTTTAGCAGTTGATTGACTGTTAGCGCTTCGGGCTTTCAGTTTGGATGCCTTGAGTTCATAGTTTTAAGTTAAGCGGTTTATAAAAGTAAGTCACACTTGATCAGCACCTAGGTGCAGAGTAAGTGGCATAAGAAATAACAGGGCCGATACCCGTTTTTCTTACAATTTCCCCAAGGGTAACAAAGAGAAGGAACAATCCGTGAATCCGGTGATTAAGCAATTTCAATTTGGTCAGTCGACCGTTACGCTTGAAACAGGTCGCGTTGCGCGTCAGGCTTCAGGTGCTGTATTAGTTAGTGTTGATAACGATGTCACAGTATTAGTGACTGTGGTTGGCGCTAAGCAAGCCGATCCAGGCAAAGACTTTTTCCCGCTGTCTGTGCATTATCAAGAAAAAACCTATGCTGCGGGTAAAATTCCTGGTGGTTTCTTCAAGCGTGAAGCACGCCCATCAGAGAAAGAAACTTTAACCTCACGTTTAATTGACCGCCCAATTCGTCCGTTATTTCCAGAAGGATTTAACAACGAAGTGCAGGTGATCTGTACGGTAATCTCTACCAGTAAGAAAACCGATCCCGATATCGCAGCGATGTTAGGTACTTCTGCAGCGTTAGCTGTTTCAGGTATTCCATTTGCTGGTCCAATCGGTGCCGCGCGAGTGGGCTTCCACCCTGAAGCGGGTTACTTGCTTAACCCAAGCTATGAGCAAATGGCTGTGTCTAGTTTAGACATGGTAGTAGCCGGTACTAAAGACGCGGTATTAATGGTTGAGTCAGAAGCTCAAGAGTTAACCGAAGATCAAATGCTCGGTGCGGTACTTTTTGCCCACGACGAGTTCCAGGTGGCGATTCAAGCGATTAATGAGTTTGCTGCTGAAGCTGCTAAGCCACGTTGGGATTGGCAGCCACCAGCTGAAAACACGGCATTACTTGAAGCAATTAAAGCAGAGTTTGGCGCGGCTATTTCAGAAGCCTACACCATCACGATCAAGCAAGACCGTTATGCTCGTTTAGATGAATTGCGCTCTCAAGTGATTGAACGCTTTGCGAGCGAAGAAGAAGGTCAGCCATGTGAAGCAGAGGTGAAAGAAGCCTTTGGTATCATGGAATACCGCACGGTTCGTGAAAACATCGTTTCAGGTAAGCCACGAATTGATGGCCGCGATACCAAAACAGTTCGTCCACTAAACATTGAAGTGGGTGTATTAGATAAAACCCACGGTTCAGCGTTATTTACCCGTGGTGAAACCCAGGCTTTAGTAGTGGCCACTTTAGGTACTGCACGTGATGCACAGCTGCTTGACACCTTAGAAGGTGAAAAGCGCGACCACTTTATGCTGCACTACAACTTCCCTCCATACTCGGTAGGTGAGTGTGGCCGCATGGGTGCTACCGGTCGTCGTGAGATTGGTCACGGTCGTTTAGCCCGTCGTGGTGTTCAAGCCATGCTGCCAAGTGACACTGAGTTTCCGTATACCATTCGTGTGGTATCGGAAATTACTGAGTCTAACGGTTCAAGCTCCATGGCTTCCGTGTGTGGTGCTTCATTAGCATTGATGGATGCGGGTGTACCAATGCGTGCTCCGGTAGCCGGTATCGCTATGGGTCTGGTTAAAGAAGGCGAGAAATTTGCTGTATTAACCGACATCTTAGGTGATGAAGACCACTTAGGTGATATGGACTTTAAAGTAGCAGGTACCGCTAACGGTGTCACAGCACTGCAAATGGACATTAAAATCCAAGGTATTACTGAAGAAATCATGGAAATTGCGTTAAACCAAGCCCATGAAGCGCGTCAGACTATTTTGGATCAAATGAACCAAGTGATTGCGACCTCGCGTACTGAATTATCTTCAAACGCACCGACGATGATCGCGATGAAGATTGACCAAGATAAAATCCGCGATGTGATTGGTAAAGGTGGGGCGACGATTCGCGCGATCTGTGAAGAAACCAATGCTTCGATTGATATTGAAGACGACGGCTCAATCAAAATCTTTGGTGAAACTAAAGAAGCGGCAGAAGCTGCGAAAGCACGTGTTGAAGGCATTACCGCAGAAGCCGAGATCGGCAAGATTTACCTGGGTAAAGTAGAGCGTATTGTTGACTTCGGCGCCTTTGTTAACATTCTTCCAGGTAAAGACGGCCTAGTGCACATTTCTATGCTGAGCGATCAGCGGGTAGAAAAAGTGACTGACGTGCTGAAAGAAGGAGAGCAAGTTGAAGTATTAGTTGTTGACGTAGATAACCGTGGCCGCATTAAGCTATCGATTAAAGACGTGGCAGCAGCTAAGGCTAACCAAGCCGAGTAAACACTTGCTGGCTTGACTCAAGCGCAAAGGCCCGATAGTTTTATCGGGCCTTTTTTGTGGCTGTGAAATACGAGGTGAGCGATGCGCGAAACCGATGAGCAGATAGCCTTAGATCAAGCACTGGCTAAGCAAAATCAAGTACAAAATCCAGTCGAGCAAGTGCAAGCCATGCGTAAGCAACAACTGGATGTGTGTGCCCTTAAGCGTAGTGATGCGATTGATGAGCTGTTAAAGAGTGCGCTAGAGCCTACTCAAGAGCAATAATCAGTTGTTAATAAATAATAGGAAGATAACAGATGCTTAAACAATCCAAGCGACTGCTGCTAAGTGCAGCTCTGGGCTCAGTATTAGTGGCCGGCTGTTCGGGAATGTCCAGTGAGGGGCTGATTGAGTCCGGTATGTTGGGGGTGAAAGCCTTAACCTTTAGTGATGCCGAAGCCCGTGAGCTGGCAAACGCTGCCTGTGCTGAAATGGATGCGCAAGCTAAATTGGCGCCAAGTAATAGTGCTTATACCCAACGCTTAGCCAAAATCTCCCAGCGTCTAGGGCAAGAGGCAGGTGGGGTAGCGCTAAACTATAAGGTCTATCAAAATCCAGAGCCTAACGCATGGGCGATGGCCAATGGCTGTATTCGGGTGTATAGCGGTTTAATGGATCTGATGACCGACAACGAGATTGAAGGAGTACTAGGCCATGAAATTGGCCACGTCGTCTTGGGTCATACTAAAAAGCATATGCAGGTAGCCTACGCTACAGCTGCCGCGCGTACTGCTGCAGCAAGTGCTGGTAATGCTACAGTGGCTCAGCTGTCCCGTTCACAGTTGGGAGATATAGGCCATAAGTTAATTGATGCTCAGTTTTCTCAAGCACAAGAAACTGCAGCGGATAATTATTCTTTTGAGTTGTTAACTCAACGCAATATTGATCGTCGTGGCTTGGTCAGTGCATTTGAGAAGCTAGCAGAGTTAGGCGGCGGTCAGAGCAGCTTGTTCAGTAGCCATCCGGGGGCCAGTGCCCGTGCCGCAGCGATGCAGCAGCGGATTGATCAGCAGAAGTAATACGCACTATCAGTAATGAATGAGTGACCGATAAAGCGCTAAGCCTAACTCTGCTTAGCGCTCAAGGTTAAGAGGTAAGAGCATGCAGGTTATTGTTGATGCTGTGGAGCAGTGCTTTTTACGCGCTGAAGCTCACTTTAAGCAACGCTTTACCCGTCCAGTGATTAGCCTGCAACTCAGTGGTAAAAGTGCCGGTATGGCCCATATCACGCAGAACAAATTACGTTTTAACGAAGGAATTTATCGACTGCAGCCCGAAGGCTTTGTCGCGCAAACAGTGCCCCATGAAGTGGCACATCTAATTGCTTATCGGGTATTTGGCTTGGGTATTAAGTCCCATGGCAGCGAGTGGCGATATGTTATGCAGCAGGTGTTTCAACAGCCGGCTAACCGCACCCATAACTTTATTGTGCCCAGCTCCCATAAGCCCAAAAAACGCTACCTCTATCAGTGTGCTTGTGCGTCTAATGGACAGCATTTTCTGACAGGGCAGCGCCATGCCTTGATTACCCAGAAAAATTATCGTTATTTTTGCCAGCGCTGTCGTGCTGAGCTAAGTTTTGTTCGGGCTGCGGCGGTGGTGGTTAACCAATAGCTTGGTTTAACTTAGGGGAAAAGTCATACGAAAGGCTGCACCGCCTAACACTGAGTCTTCTAAAAACAACTGTCCTTGATAACTTTCAATAATATCTTTAACTACAGCGGTGCCAATACCTTGACCAGGATACTGGGTATCTAAGCGCTCTCCGCGCTGCAAAATGCGTTCGCGCTGATCGTAAGGTACGCCCGGACCATCATCTTCTACGCTAAGTTCGCAGTAGCCATCTAGGACATGACCGCTGATTTTAATATGGCCAATACATAGGCGATAGGCGTTTTCGAGTAAGTTGCCTAAAAGCTCCAGCAAGGCATCGTGTTCGATCGGCAGCATGAGCTGCTCAGAAAAGTCTTTTTCGATGGTGACAGATTTATCGCGATACACTTTATTGAGTGCTTCCGTGAGGCTTTCTAAAATCGGTGCTAAGGCTACACGGTGACGGACTAAGCCGCTTTTGCGTAAGCTAGCGCGTTGTAATTGATAGCTGATTTGCTGACTCATGCGAGAGATTTGAGTTTGTACGGTACGGACTTGCTCACGATTACTGCCTTGCTTGTCTAGCACTTCACTGGCGCCTTGGAGTACCGCCAACGGTGTTTTTAGACTGTGCGCTAGATCATCCAATGAGTTGCGATAGCGCTGGCTTTGGTGGCGCTCGCTTTCTAATAAGCGGTTGAGTGAGCGGGTTAAGCGAATCAGTTCACGGGGATGATGATCACTTAGGGCATTGCGGGCACCGGCTTCAATTTCATCTAGCTCAGCACTGATGCTGCGCAAACTGCTAATACCCCAACTTAAGCCGAGCCATAAAAAACTGATCAGCACTAACATCGAAGCGCCTAGGCCTAAGGCTAGGTGGCGGCGTAGATTACGGAACATATGCTTGTAGTCACTAACTGCTTGCATAGTCACGATACTCAGCGCTGCACTTTTTCCTCTGAGTAAGTCTATTTCTACGTCATAGACATAATATTCACGGCCACGGGCATCTTTTACTCGTAAAAACTCATGGCCTCGGCCATCGTAACGGGGTTGATAGTTGATGTTTTCTTGGGTAGTGGATGAAGACTTCCATAATAAATTGCCTTCATGATCATAAATGAGCCCCAACTGTTTGGAGCTTAGTAGCTCGTACTCTTCATCCGGTAACTTTTGTGGCATATGTAACTTGCCGTCAATCACTCGAGTAGCCGAGATGATAGCACTGGCATCAGCTGCAAGGCGTTGTTCGATCGACTCTTCCAGTGCAACAATAAATACTCGTTGTAGAGCTGGAAGCAGAGCTAATACAAAAAGTAAAGTGATCACACTTGCGCCGAGCATTAATCGTAGGCGCAGCGAAAATCCACTGGTTTTTCTTTGGTTGCTGAATAAACCTCTCAATGACAAGCCTCGGTAAAGATATAACCAAGGCCACGTACAGTTTCAATGGGCTTGAAATTATTGTGAGCTTCTAATTTACGACGTAAGCGGCCAACTAAAACCTCTATAACGTTAGGGTCACGCTCTTCATCATCAGGATACAGCTGCTCCATTAAACGGACTTTGGAGATTACCTGCTGATGATGGCGCATTAAGAACTCTAAAATTCGATACTCATAGGCAGTCAGACTTAAAGGCTCTTGATTGAGTGTGGCTTGCTTGCGGTGAATATCTAGCACTAAAGGTCCTGCTTCAATATTGGATTGCACAAAGCCTGAAGAACGGCGCAATAATGCATTTAAACGCGCTTCCAGTTCTTCAAACTGAAACGGTTTAACGACGTAATCATCGGCACCAGCTGCTAGGCCAACAACTTTATCTTGCCAGCTGCCACGTGCCGTTAGAATCAAGATTGGAAAAGTATAGTGCTCTGATCGTAACTGCTCAATGAGTTCTAGGCCATTCATTTGTGGTAGGCCTAGATCAATAATGGCTAAGTCATAGTTGTACTCAGCAGCATGAAACAGGGCATCTTCGGCGTTGGCAACAGCAGAAACTACATGGCCTTGCTCACCTAGTCTGGTATACAGGTGGTGACGCAATAATGCCTCATCTTCGACCACCAATATTTTCATGACTAACTCCCTAAATATTTTTATTAGAATATATGTATATGTTTAAGTAATGACGACTATATGAATCAATTAATAGGGCCTATGATGCCAAACTATCACTGAACCTTGCCTGAACTTTGCAAGCCGCGCGGATTTAACCTTGACGAGACACTGAACATGCTCACCTTGAATAGCAAGCTACCCCATGTCGGAACCACGATTTTTGCCCAAATGTCACAGCTGGCCCAGCAGCACCAGGCGCTGAATTTAGCCCAAGGCTTTCCAGATTTTCCTGCGCCTGAGCCATTATTAGCCGCATTAGGTAAGCATGCTTTAGCAGGGCAGAATCAGTATGCGCCTTTAGCAGGCTTGCCTGAGTTACGTGAGCAGGTCGCAGCTAAAATAGCCCGTTTGTATCGCCAGCAGGTATCGGCTGAACAGGAAGTAACCATTACTCCTGGTGCTACTGAGGCAATTTTTTGTGCGATTCAGGCTTTTGTTGGGGCGGGGGATGAGGTGCTGGTGTTCGATCCTTGCTATGACAGTTATGAGCCGAGTGTGCAGCTGGCCGGTGGCTACTGTATTCATTTACCTTTGCGTTTGCCTGAATTTCAAATTGATTGGCAGCAGGTAGCTGAAGCTATTAGTCCTCGCACGCGGATGATTATTTTAAACAGTCCGCATAATCCCAGTGGTGCGGTGATGAGTCATGAGGATTTGCTGCAGCTGACGGAGTTGGTGCGCGATACCAATATTATTATTTTAAGTGATGAAGTGTACGAGCATTTAGTATTTGATGGGGCGTCACATCAAAGTGTATTGGCCTATGAAGAGTTATATGCCCGTAGTTGTGTGGTGAGTTCGTTTGGCAAAACTTATCATGTAACAGGCTGGAAGACAGGGTATATCGTAGCGCCTGCCCAGTTAACTGAAGAAATTCGCAAGGTGCATCAGTTTGTGAACTTCTGTGGCGTGACCCCGGTACAGTATGCCCTGGCCGATTTTATGCGCGCTCATCCCGAGCATGTCGATGAGCTTCCGAGCTTTTATCAACAAAAGCGTGATCATTTGTGTCAGCTTTTAAAGCCTTCGCGATTTAAATGGGTGCCAACCCAAAGCACTTACTTTCAGTTACTGGATTATTCAGCCATTCAGCCAACATTTTCTGATTTACAGATGACTGAATGGTTAGTGAAAGAGGGTGGGATTGCGGCGATTCCGTTATCGGTGTTTTATCAACAGCCGCCCGCTGAACAGCGCTTAATCCGGATTTGCTTTGCCAAACAAACTCACACGCTAGATCAAGCAGGAGCCTTATTGTGTCAGATTTAATGTTAAAACCTGATTTACGTTTAGCTATTGTTCAGGGCCCCATGGTGTGGCAGAACATTCCGGCCAATCTTGAATACTACGCAAAATTACTCAAGACCTTAGCTACGCAGCCTGCGGTGGACTTAATTGTGCTGCCAGAGATGTTTAATACCGGCTTTAGTATGGAGTCAGCTAAGTTGGCTGAGCCGATTGATGGGCCAACCACCCGTTGGTTGCAGCAGCAGGCAGCATTATATAACTCAGTGATTTGCGGCAGTTTTATTGTGCAAGTAGGTGATCAAGATTATCGCAATCGGCTGCTTTGGGTGCAGCCTGACGGGCACTATCAATATTATGATAAGCGCCATTTATTTCGTATGGCAGGTGAGCACCAGTATTTTACTGCCGGAACAGAGCAGCTGCAGCTTGAGTTAAAGGGCTGGCGTATTCGTCCGCTGATTTGTTATGACCTGCGTTTTCCAGTTTGGAGTCGAGACCCAGAAACCACTGACTTACTAATTTATGTGGCTAACTGGCCTGCCGCACGGCGTAATGCGTGGAATCGCTTATTGCCGGCAAGGGCAATTGAAAATCTGTGTTATGTGGCTGCCACCAACCGCACAGGCCAAGATGCTCAGGGTTACCCCTATAGTGGCGATAGTCAGGTGCTGGACTTTATGGGTGAGCCATTGGTTGAAGCTAGTGATCGTGAGGGTGTTTTTGTCACTCAATTATCAGCGCAAAAACTAGCGGCCTTTAAGCAAAAATTCCCGGCCTATTTAGATGCTGATGCTTTTAGCCTAAATCGATCAAATTAAGGCAGATAGGAGTTTTTTGTGACAGTGGCCCCTGCTCTTAGGTAAAATGCCGCATTTGATTTTTTAGCGCTCGGTGTGAGCGCAGCGGCCGAGGAGCTTCTGTGTTAGATAAGATTCGCGTGGTACTGGTTAATACCAGTCATCCAGGAAATATTGGCGGCGCGGCGCGCGCTATGATGAATATGGGCTTGAGCCGCTTGGTACTGGTGCAGCCGCAGAAGTTTCCTAGTAGCGAAGCAGTAGCACGGGCCTCCGGCGCGGTGGGGATTTTAAATAACGCCAGGGTGGTAGACACCTTAGAGCAGGCACTGGAAGGCAGTCATGTCGTGTTTGGTACCAGTGCACGTATTCGTTATATTTCCCTGCCTACCGTTGATCCGCGGGGCTGTGCTGAGCAAAGCTTGAAGCAAATTCAACAAGACAGTGATTGTGAGATCGCTATCGTGTTTGGTCGTGAGCATGCGGGTCTGACCAATGAAGAGTTGCAGCAGTGCCATTATCGGGTGCAGGTGCCAACTAATCCTAACTTTAGCTCCTTAAACCTTGCTACCGCTGTGCAGGTAGTGGCGTATGAATTGCGTATGCAGTGGTTAGGTTTAACCGAGCAAGCAAGCGGCCTTGAGCATCAAGCGCCAGAAGATCTACCCGAGTCAGAAAAATTGGCCAGTCATGATGAGCTTGAGCGCTTATTTGAACACTTAGAGCAGGCTTTGATTGATATTGAGTTTTTAGATCCGGCTAAACCCAAGTTGTTGATGTCTCGCTTGCGGCGACTCTATGGTAAGGCACACCTACAAAAGTCCGAAGTTAATATTTTACGTGGTATCTTAACCGAAACACAAAAAGCGGCCCGTGGCGAACTGATTAATCGAGGTAAAACACCCCATGCTTAAACGAATGCGAGAAGATATTCAAAGCGTATTTCATCGTGATCCTGCGGCTCGGCATGCGTTTGAGGTGTTAACTTGTTATCCAGGGCTGCATGCGGTGTGGCTGCATCGAGTGGCGCATTGGTTATGGACTAAAAATTGGAAATGGCTGGCGCGGGTGATTTCTAATTTAAGTCGTTGGTTAACCGCCATTGAAATTCACCCAGGGGCTAAAATTGGCCGTCGCTTCTTTATCGATCATGGGGTGGGAATTGTAATCGGTGAAACTGCTGAGATTGGCAATGACGTTACCCTTTATCAGGGAGTTACGCTCGGTGGTACCAGTTGGAATAAAGGTAAACGTCACCCGACCCTAGAAGATGGGGTAGTCGTGGGTGCAGGAGCCAAGGTGCTTGGGCCTTTTACTGTCGGCGCTGGCGCTAAAATCGGCTCGAATGCAGTGGTGACTAAGGCGGTGCCCGCAGGGGCAACAGCCGTTGGGATTCCTGGGCGCATTATTGAAAAGGCCAGTGATGAGCAAGCCGCTAAACGCCAAGCCATGGCTGAGCGTTTTGGTTTTGATATGTACGCTGTAGGTCAGGATATGCCTGATCCCGTAGCACGCACAATTGGTCAAATGCTCGATCATTTAGCGGCAGTGGAAGAGCGTCTAGAAGGTATGTGCGGTGCTTTAACTGAGCTGGGGAGTGACTTCTGCGCCAAAGAGCTACCCGACTTACCGAGTAATCCATTAAATGGTAGTGATGATTCAGAGACTGCCAGTGCCGATCAGGTAACGACTCGCGAGTAAATAACGCTCTAGGACTATAGTTGAGTGCTTTACTGGGATATATACTTGACTTAAATGCTAGGGTATTGCATGCTGAGTGCCATGTTTAATGCGTATGGTGTTTGTTATGCGGCTGACCACTAAAGGACGTTATGCAGTAACAGCGATGCTTGATCTGGCAATTAACGCGGGTCAGGGTCCTGTTTCATTGGCTGACATATCCGAGCGTCAAGGCATATCACTGTCTTATCTTGAGCAATTATTTGCTCGACTGCGCCGTAGTAATTTGGTGAGCAGTGTGCGTGGCCCTGGTGGTGGTTATCAGTTGGCGCGCGCCCAGCAAGAGATTCAAGTGGTGCAGGTGATTGATGCGGTTAATGAGTCGGTTGATGCGACACGTTGCCAAGGCCAAGGGGATTGCCATCAAGGTGGTAAGTGTTTAACCCACCACCTGTGGTGTGACCTAAGCCAACAAATTCATGATTTTTTAAGTAACATCAGTTTGGCAGATCTCATGGCACGTAGTGATGTACAAGAGGTTGCTCAGCGCCAAACAAGTCAGGCGGTTTATAAAAAAGAACCAGCCAATACTTTACAAGAAATACGTACCGCTGCTGTTGAGTAATGCATAAGTAAAGCAACCGATACAGCGGGTAGCCAGACTGATTGAGGAGAAGTGCAAATGAAATTACCGATTTACCTAGACTACTCGGCAACTACGCCAGTAGATCCACGCGTAGCAGAGAAGATGATTGCCTGTCTCACCATGGAGGGTAACTTTGGTAATGCGGCTTCTCGTTCGCATATTTACGGCTGGAAAGCCGAAGAGGCAATTGAAGAGGCACGCCGCCAAGTCGCTGATTTAATTCATGCGGATCCGCGTGAGATTGTCTGGACTTCAGGTGCTACCGAGTCGGATAACTTAGCGATCAAAGGTGTGGCACATTTTTATGCCTCTAAAGGTAAGCACATTGTTACCTCAAAAATTGAGCATAAAGCAGTGTTGGATACGTGCCGTCAGCTAGAGCGTGAAGGTTATGAGGTAACCTACATTGATCCTACCGAAGAAGGGATCGTCACGCCCGAAATGGTTGAGCAAGCGCTGCGCGATGACACTATTTTAGTGTCGATTATGCACGTGAACAACGAAGTGGGAACCATCAATGATATCGCCGCAATTGGTGAGCTGACGCGTGCCCGCGGTATCATTTTCCATGTGGACGCTGCTCAGTCAGCTGGTAAAGTTGAAATTAACATGGAAACCATGAAGGTGGACTTGCTGTCCCTTTCAGCGCACAAAATGTATGGCCCCAAAGGTATTGGTGCGCTCTATGTTCGTCGCAAACCACGTATTCGCTTAGAGGCACAAATGCATGGCGGTGGACATGAGCGTGGTATGCGTTCAGGTACTTTAGCTACTCACCAGATTGTCGGAATGGGTGAAGCGTGCCGCATTGCTAAGGCGGAAATGGCTGAAGAAAATGCACGGATGAAACAGTTAAGTGAGCGTTTTTACAGCCATGTAAGTGACATGGAAGAGCTCTACCTGAATGGCAGTCAGACCCAGCGAGTGCCGCATAACTTAAACCTTAGCTTCAACTATGTTGAAGGTGAGTCATTAATTATGGCGTTAAAAGATATGGCCGTGTCTTCAGGTTCAGCCTGTACTTCAGCCTCTTTAGAACCTTCGTATGTATTGCGTGCTTTAGGCCGCAATGACGAGCTAGCACACAGTTCTATTCGTTTCACCTTTGGTCGTTTCACCACCGAAGAGGAAGTAGATCGTGCGGCGAGTCAAATTAAAGAAGCAGTGAATAAACTGCGTGAATTATCACCACTTTGGGATATGCATAAAGACGGCGTAGACCTAAGTCAAGTGGAATGGCAAGCGCATTAATGCGTGCCTATGAGTGAGGAAGAGTAAAATGGCATATAGCGATAAAGTTTTAGATCATTACGAGAACCCACGTAACGTAGGCAAGCTGGATGACAGTGCAGAAAACGTTGGAACCGGCATGGTGGGTGCACCTGCTTGTGGCGATGTGATGCGTTTACAAATTCAAGTGGGTGACAACGGCGTTATTGAAGACGCTAAGTTCAAAACCTACGGCTGTGGTTCAGCCATTGCATCAAGCTCGTTAGCAACCGAATGGATGAAGGGTAAAACCCTTGAGGAAGCAGAGCAGATTAAGAACACCACCATTGCCGAAGAGTTGGCGTTGCCACCAGTGAAAATTCACTGCTCGGTATTGGCTGAGGATGCAATTAAAGCTGCAGTACGTGATTACAAACAGAAAAAAGGCTTAGTCTAAGGAGTGCCCCAATGGCCATTAGCATGACAGAAGCAGCAGCTAGTCATATTCAACGCTCACTGGCTGGGCGTGGAAAAGGATTAGGAATTCGGCTTGGAGTGCGTACAACTGGCTGTTCAGGAATGGCATACGTTTTGGAGTTCGTTGATGAGCTACAAAATGAAGACCAAGTATTTGAAGAGTATGGCGTTAAGGTGATTGTTGATCCTAAAAGCTTAGTGTACTTGGACGGTGTACAGCTCGACTTCGTTAAAGAAGGGCTGAATGAAGGCTTCAAGTTCACCAACCCTAATTCGCGCGGTGAGTGCGGATGCGGCGAAAGCTTTAGTGTTTAATTATGACTGACGCGCCTAACTACTTTGAGCTCTTATCCTTAACGCCTAGTTTTGAAGTGGATCTTTCAAAACTAGGCGCAGATTATCGAGCTCTAGCAAAAACTGTACACCCAGACCGTTTTGTGTCTGCTTCCGATACTGAGCGGCGTGAAGCCTTGGCGAAAGCCGCGAGCTTAAACGATGCTTATCAAACGCTCAAAAATACGACCTCTCGAGCACTGTATTTATTGGCTTTGCAAGGACGTCCTGTCTCCACTGAAACCACTATTCAAGATGGTGAGTTTTTATTTCAGCAGATGCAGTGGCGCGAAGAATTAGAAGATCTCCAAGCATTGGCTAGCTTTGATGCAATTGCTCCCTTTAAGCAGCGTTTAACTCAGGCACGCGCCGAGTTAAATCAGTTGTTCGCTGCAGTTTGGCAAGATCCTGAGCAGTTAGAGCTGGCTGAAAAGTACGCCAGACGCATGCAGTTTTTAGATAAGCTAACAACCGAAATCAGACAGCTTGAAGAGCGTTTGGACGATTAACCTGCACCTGAAGTCGCAGGTGCCTGATGATGAAAGTTATGGCCTTACTACAAATAGCTGAACCAGGACAAAGCCCGCAACCCCACCAACGTAAGTTGGCCGTAGGGATTGATTTGGGTACCACTAACTCGCTCGTTGCTACCGTGCGCAGCGGTGTTGCTGAACCTATCGCTGACCTAGAGGGTAATAAATCACTGGCTTCAGCAGTGCGTTATCACGCGGATCGAGTGGAGGTAGGTGCCAGTGTTCGACAGACTGCGGCGCAAGATCCTTTAAACTCCATTTTATCGGTCAAGCGAATGATGGGGCGAGGGCTGGCCGATATTCAGCAGTTGGGTCAGCAAATGCCCTATGAGTTTACTGCGGGTGACTCTGGTATGCCCTATATTCAGACGGTGCAAGGTGCTAAGAGTCCGGTAGAAGTTTCGGCGCAAATCTTAACGGTGTTACGGCAGCGAGCGGAGCAAGCCTTAGGTGGTGAGCTAGTTGGAGCGGTGATTACCGTGCCAGCTTATTTTGATGACGCTCAGCGTCAAGCTACCAAAGATGCAGCTAAGGTAGCTGGTATTACCGTACTGCGACTATTAAATGAGCCCACTGCCGCGGCGGTGGCTTATGGTTTAGATCAGCAGGCCGAAGGTATTGTGGTGATCTATGACTTGGGCGGCGGCACCTTTGATGTATCTATTTTGCGCTTAACCCAAGGGGTGTTTGAGGTATTAGCCACCGGTGGTGACAGTGCTTTAGGCGGTGATGACTTTGATCACGCTATTGCCAACTGGCTAATTGAGCAAGCCGGAGTCTCAGATGACTTAACGCCCGCTGCCCAGCGCGAACTGTTGCAGCAGGCTTGTGCAGCTAAAGAAGCTTTAACCGAGCAATCGCAAGTAGCCGTAAGTTTTGCTGGCTGGCAGGGTGAATTTTCCCGTGAGCAGCTCAATCTATTACTTGAGCCATTGGTCGCGCGCAGTTTGCGTGCGTGCCGACGGGCAGTGCGCGATGCGCAGATTGAGTTGGATGAAATCAGTAATGTGGTGATGGTGGGGGGTTCCACCCGTGTGCCTTATGTCCGTCAGCAAGTCGGTGAGCAATTTGCTTGCGAGCCGTTAACCTCGATTGATCCAGACCAGGTAGTAGCTATTGGTGCCGCAAGGCAAGCTGATGCGCTAGTGGGAAATCAACAGGGTGATGAGTTGCTGTTGTTGGATGTGATTCCATTGTCCCTTGGTTTAGAAACCATGGGTGATCTGATGGAAAAAGTAATTCCACGCAATAGCACTATTCCGATTGCCCGAGCACAAGAATTTACGACCGCCAAAGATGGGCAAACAGCGATGATGATCCATGTGGTTCAAGGGGAGCGTGAGCTGGTAAGTGATTGTCGCTCCTTGGCACGTTTTGAGCTACGTGGTATTCCGCCGATGGTAGCGGGCGCAGCAAAAATTCGCGTAACCTTTCAGGTAGATGCCGATGGTTTGCTCAGCGTGAGTGCGCGCGAAGTGAACTCTGGAGTAGAAGCTAGCATTGAAGTTAAGCCTTCTTATGGTCTAGGTGATGATGAAGTGGCCCGTATGCTTCAAGAATCATTTGAGTTTGCTGAAGCCGATAAACAGCAACGCGCATTGCGTGAGTTTGTGGTTGATGCCGAGCGTTTAATTGATGCGGTACAGGTGGCGTTAGCCGCTGATGGTGAGGCGCTATTAGCGCCAACTGAACAAGCAGAGATTGAGCAGGCCATCAGCAAGTTACAGCAGGCGGTTAGGCAAGCAGATGCTGGAGCGATTCAGGCGGCAACTCAGTACTTATCCAAAGCCACTGACGAATTTGCTGCCCGCCGTTTAGATCGTACCGTAAAAGCTGCCTTAACCGGTCGACAGTTAACTGAACTAGAGAGTGATTAGACAGATGCCACAGATTATATTTTTACCCCATGAAGAACTCTGTCCTGAGGGAATGGTGGTTGACGCTAACCCAGGTGAAACAGTAATAGAAGCCGCTCTACGTAACGGGATTGAGATTGAGCACGCGTGCGAAATGTCCTGTGCCTGCACCACTTGCCATGTGATTATTCGTGAAGGTTTTGCCAGCATGGAAGAGTCTGATGAGTTAGAGGACGATATGCTGGATAAGGCCTGGGGATTAGAGCCTGACTCGCGTTTGTCGTGTCAGGCGGTGGTTGCTGATACAGATTTAACCGTGGAAATTCCAAAGTACACCATTAACCAGGTGTCTGAGCGCCAATAAGGCCAGTTTAGCGTTGAGGAGAAAAGGCTATGGGACTGAAATGGGTTGATGTGCAAGAAATCGCCATCCAGTTAAGTGATCTGCATGAAGAGATTGATCCGCGTTACATTAACTTTGTGAAGCTGCGTCAGCTAGTGCTAGAACTACCAGAGTTTGAGGATGATCCTGAGCGCAGTGGCGAGCGGGTATTAGAGGCAATTCAGGCGGCCTGGATCGAAGAGCTGGACTAATTTTCCCCAGTTAATCGGTTAAATTGTATAAAGCCTTTGCGTACCCTACGCATTTATCTTGAACCCGCGTATAATTCGCGGGTTCACTTTTTGTGTCCTATTTTATTTGGAGTTTTAACAATGGCAGTTCAACGCACTTTTTCTATCATTAAGCCTGACGCAGTTGCTAAAAACGTGATTGGTGAAATCACCACGCGTTTTGAGAAAGCGGGCTTACGTGTAGTGGCATCAAAAATGGTTCAGCTCTCTGAGCGCGAAGCGGGTGGTTTCTACGCTGAGCACAAAGAGCGTCCTTTCTATGGTGACCTCGTTAAGTTCATGACTTCAGGTCCGGTTATTGTGCAAGTATTAGAAGGCGAAAACGCGATTGCCAAAAACCGTGAATTAATGGGTGCGACTAACCCTAAAGAAGCAGAAGCGGGCACTATTCGTGCAGATTTTGCTGAATCAATCGATGAGAACGCAGTACACGGTTCAGACTCAGAAGCGTCTGCAGCCCGTGAAATTGCTTTCTTCTTCGCTGAAATTGAACAGTGCGATCGCATTCGTTAATTTTAGTTAAGTAGAGATGAATCCATGACATTAGCAACACAGCAGAAAACCAACTTATTGGGCTTAACTAAGCCGCAAATGGAAGCGTTTTTTGAATCCATTGGTGAGAAGCGTTTTCGCGCCGGTCAAGTAATGAAGTGGATTCATCACTTTGGCGTCGATAACTTCGACGACATGAGCAACATCAGTAAGGTGTTGCGCGATAAGTTAAAACAAACAGCGATCATTCAGGGACCTGAGATCGTTAGCCAAGATATTTCCGCAGATGGCACCCGCAAGTGGGTGATTCGGGTGGCTTCAGGTAGCTGCGTGGAAACTGTGTATATTCCGCAGGCAGGGCGCGGCACTTTATGTGTGTCTTCCCAAGCTGGTTGCGCCTTGGATTGCAGTTTTTGCTCTACCGGTAAACAAGGTTTTAATAGTGACCTAACCGCCGCAGAAATTATTGGTCAGGTATGGGTGGCTAATAAGTCTTTTGAAGGCTCCATACCTGCTACTGTTGATCGAGCCATTACTAACGTAGTGATGATGGGCATGGGCGAGCCCTTATTAAACTTTGATAATGTCGTATCAGCCATGACACTGATGATGGATGATCTTGGCTATGGCATTTCTAAGCGCAAAGTGACTTTATCTACCTCGGGGGTGGCTCCGATGATTGATCAGTTAGGTGAAGTAACTGATGTTGCTTTAGCCTTATCGTTGCATGCGCCGAATGACGAGTTGCGCAATCAGTTAGTACCGATTAATAAAAAATATCCATTGGCGGTAGTGCTGGATGCGTGTAAGCGCTATATGGATAAGTTAGGCGAAAAGCGTTACCTGACTATTGAATACACGCTATTAAAAGATGTGAATGATTTACCTGAGCATGCCGAGCAAATGATTCAACTGCTGCGTCATGTGCCTTGTAAAATTAACTTAATTCCTTTTAATCCTTTCCCTCACTCGGGTTATGAGCGTCCAAGTAATAATAGTATTCACCGCTTTAAAGAACTATTAATCCAAGCGGGTTATAACGTGACGGTGCGCTTAACCCGTGGCGAAGATATTGATGCTGCTTGTGGTCAGTTAGTGGGTAATGTACAAGATAGGACCCGCAGAAGTGAGCGCTATATTGCTATACGCCAAGTAAACTCAGAACTAGAAGAAGTATAGTACTAACCAGCAGGCAAGTAAGGGAGAGGTGATGAAGATGCGCATAGTTTTCTCGATAATATTTGCTACTTTATACTTAACGGCTTGCGTATCTTCAGGAAGTGAAAGTCCCCTTAAGTCAAGCGAGGGTAAAGAGCAGGCAGTTAATGCTTATGTGCAGCTTGCCATTGGCTATTTGCAAGATGGTTTACCTGAGCAGGCTAAAAGGCCTTTACAAAAAGCATTGGAAATAGATCCTAAAAATGCTCATGTTAACGGCACTTTGGCCTATGTTTTTCAGCATGAAATGGAGTTTGAGCTAGCTGAACAATACTATCTTAAAGCTATTGCTCAAGAGCGCAGCTCTCGCACTCTAAATAATTACGGTAGTTTTTTATACGAGCGCAAAGAGTATGCTAAAGCTTATCAACAGTTTACCGAAGCGGCTAAAGACACTATGTATGCTGAGCGGTCAAGGGTCTTTGAAAATTTAGGATTAACTGCCTCTAAATTAGGCAAGAGCAGTGAGGCAAAATATTATTTTGAGCGTTCATTGCGTTTAAATCCAGAGCAGCCAAGAGCCTCTTTAGAATTGGCGAGCTTATTGTTTGAACAGCAGCAATATGTGGCGGCACAAAAAAACTATGAAAACTTTCAACGGCTTGGTGAACACACTCCGCAAAGCTTAGTACTAGGTATTCGTTTAGCGCATATTTTTAACGACTCCAGTCAGGCTGCCAATTTAGAGTCACAGTTGCAACGCCTATATCCTGTATCGACAGAGTATAGGCAATATCAGCGAGAGCATTTATGAGTGAAGTTGAGCAGCAAGTCATTGCTGGCCCAGGCAATACTTTAAAAACAGCACGTGAGACTCGGGGCTTAAGTTTAAAAGAAGCTGCCGAGCGTTTGCGTTTAACTCCGCAAGTCATTATCGATTTAGAAGCGGATGATTACACGAATTTAGCCAAGGTTTATTCCCGTGGATACCTGCGTACTTATGCGCAGTTTTTGCAGTTAGATGTTGCCGCTTTACTTGAGGCCCATGATCGTATTCAACAGCAAGCAGGGCCAACAGTGCAGCGGGTGAAAGTCATTCAAACGTTACCCGATGAGTCCAAGCTGTCGTGGAAATTGATGCGTTTTAGTGTGTTAGCGTTAATTTTATTGCTGCTTGGTTTGGTTTTGTTTTGGTGGTTTGAGCAAGATCGTAAGGAGCAGGCGCTGAACACTGCACCTAACGCATTACAGCAAGTGGAAATTCAGGGCTTAGATGGCAGCAGTGAAATTCACTCATTCCAAGCCCCGCTTGCAGAAACTCAAGTGTCTACGGTGGAGCCGGAACCAACTGAGTCAGCGGATATTGAATCAGAGTCGCCCTCTTCAGAGCCACATGCAGCAGAGATAGCAGAAAGCGAACCAGGCAGTGAGACTGCTGCAGTGGCAACAGAACAGGCTGAGCCGGTGCTGGATGAAGCAGTGGCGTTACCGGTGTTAGCTGAAGGACATGGGCAATTTGTGGCAGAATTTAGTGGCGAGTGCTGGTTAAGTGTGACCGATGCTAAAGGGAAAGTACTGTACTCAGGTACCAAGCGTGCTGGTGAACAATTAGAGGTAACAGGGTATGCACCCTTAGCGGTGCGCATTGGGTTAACTAGCTCAATCGCTAAAGCGACTTACAATGGCGAGCACATTGACTTTAGTCATTATGGCAATGGTAAGACCGCTAGACTGAAATTGGGGCAAGAACATGCACGGTGAAAATCCGATTAAACGTCGTCAATCACGCAAGATTATGGTGGGAAATGTTGCCGTTGGTGGTGATGCACCGATTAGCGTGCAAAGCATGACCAACACTGAAACCTGTGATGTAGCAGCGACAGTGGCGCAGATTAAACGCTTAGAGCAAGCCGGAGCGGATATTGTCAGGGTTTCGGTGCCGACTATGGAAGCTGCTGAAGCCTTTGGCAAAATTAAGCTACAAAGCGCGGTGCCTTTAGTAGCTGATATTCATTTTGATTATAAAATTGCTCTGCGAGTGGCTGAACTAGGTGTTGATTGCTTACGCATTAATCCGGGCAATATTGGCCGTGAAGACCGAGTGAAAGCCGTGGTAGAAGCAGCGCGAGATCGCGGCATTCCAATTCGAATTGGGGTTAATGCTGGATCTTTAGAAAAAGATTTACAAAAAAAATATGGCGAGCCAACGCCTGATGCGCTGGTTGAATCAGCATTGCGGCATGTGGAGCACTTAGATCGGTTAAACTTTCCTGATTTTAAAGTCAGTGTAAAAGCCTCGGATGTATTTATGGCCGTTGAGGCCTATCGTAAACTGGCGCAGCAAATCGAGCAGCCATTGCATTTAGGTATTACCGAAGCCGGTGGACTGCGCTCAGGTACCGTGAAATCAGCGGTTGGCTTAGGCATGTTACTGGCTGAAGGCATTGGTGATACCTTGCGTATTTCTTTGGCTGCAGACCCAGTAGAAGAAATTAAAGTTGGCTTTGATATTTTAAAATCACTGAAGTTACGTAGCCGTGGAATTAACTTTATTGCTTGTCCGAGCTGCTCACGGCAAAACTTTGATGTGGTGAAAACCATGAATGAGCTGGAAGCCCGTCTGGATGATTTATTAGTGCCGTTAGACGTTGCAGTGATTGGCTGTGTGGTAAATGGGCCAGGCGAAGCTAAAGAGGCTGATATAGGCCTGACGGGTGGCTCGCCAAACTTGGTTTATATTGATGGTAAACCGGTTAGTAAATTAAATAATGAGCAGTTGGTGGATCAGCTCGAGCAAACGATCCGTCAGCAAGCAGCCGCGAAATTGGCTGCGAACGCTAATCTTATCGCGCGAAGTAAATAAGGATTCCTAGTGAGTAAAGCGTTGCAAGCCATTCGTGGCATGAATGATATTCTCCCAGAGCAAACTCCGGTTTGGCGTTATTTTGAGCAAACCGTAGCGGATTTATTAGATAGTTATGGCTATCGTCAAATTCGTATGCCGATTGTAGAGTTTACTGAGTTGTTTAAACGCTCGATTGGTGAAGTGACTGATATTGTTGAAAAAGAAATGTACACTTTTGCCGATCGCAACGGTGATTCCTTAACCTTGCGTCCAGAAGGCACAGCCAGCTGTGGCAGGGCGGTAATGGAACATGGCTTAATTAATAACGGGCAAGTGCAAAAGTTATGGTATATCGGCCAGATGTTCCGTCACGAACGACCACAAAAAGGCCGCTA
Organism: Thiopseudomonas alkaliphila; assembly: GCF_001267175.1. Lineage (NCBI taxonomy): Bacteria > Pseudomonadati > Pseudomonadota > Gammaproteobacteria > Pseudomonadales > Pseudomonadaceae > Thiopseudomonas > Thiopseudomonas alkaliphila. The sequence continues at coordinate 2,439,063 of NZ_CP012358.1, forward strand.
TCGTCAGTTCCACCAAATTGGAGTTGAAGCTTTTAACCTACCGGGGCCTGACATTGATGCTGAGCTAATTATTCTAACTTGGCGGTTATGGAAGCAATTAGGTATTCAAGAGGTGGTTACTCTTGAACTCAATAGCCTAGGTACAGCAGAAGCTCGTGCGGTGTATCGTAAAGCGCTGGTTGAATACCTAGAGCAGCATTTTGATCAGTTGGATGAAGACAGTCAGCGCCGCTTAAGCACTAATCCATTACGCGTGCTCGATAGCAAAAATGCACAAACCCAAGCGTTATTAGAAAACGCACCCAAGCTGGATCAGTATTTGGATCAAGAGTCGGTTGAGCACTTTAACGGAGTCAAAGCGCGCTTAGATGCAGCGGGCGTGCCCTATGTAATTAACGCTAAGTTGGTGCGTGGACTCGATTACTACGGTAAAACAGTGTTTGAGTGGGTAACCACTGAATTAGGCGCTCAGGGTACGGTGTGTGCCGGCGGACGTTATGACGGGTTAATTGAACAACTTGGTGGTAAACCGACCACGGGTGTTGGTTTTGCCATGGGCATTGAGCGCTTAATTCTATTACTGGAAACATTGGATAAAATTCCAGCCAGTTTAGCTCGTACGGTGGATGTGTTTGTTTGTGCATTTGGTGAACAAGCTGAGTTGCAAGCGCTGAATTTAGTTGAGGCTTTACGCGATCAACAGCCGCAGCTACGGATTCTAGTAAATGCCGGCGGCGGTAGCTTTAAAAGCCAGTTTAAAAAAGCCGATCGCAGTGGTGCATTATATGCGTTAGTGCTGGGTGAAGATGAGTGCACGCAGCAAGTGGTGGCGATTAAACCGCTACGCACAGAGGGCGAGCAAATTAGCGTTCCGTGGGATCAGTTGTCTGAGTATTTAACTCAACAGTTTTCCTCTCATTAATTGAATTAAAATAGGAGTATCGGCGTGTCTGATCGTACTGAAGAAGAACAAATAGCGCTGATTAAAGACTGGTGGAAGCGCAATGGCACCTCATTAGTAGTGGGAGTATGTGCTGCAGTTTGTTTAGTCGTAGGCTGGAATTTTTGGCAAAACTCACAAACTACGCAGGCGCAAAATGCATCGGCATTGTACCTAAGCTTGTTAGAAAACTCGTTAAATACAAAAGATGCGGTTGATATTAGCGAGGCAACTAGTATCGTGGGTGAGTTGCGCACAACCGCTAAAGGAACCCATGCTCAGCAATATGCTGAGCTGATTTTAGCTAAACTTGCGGTTGAAGAAGATCGCCTTGAAGAAGCGGCGCAGATTTTAGCGCCTGTGGTTGAGAAGCCTGCTGACTCTATTACTGGTGAGTTAGCGCGTCAACGTTTAGCACGAGTATTAAGTGCTCAAGAAAAATACGAAGAAGCTTTGGCGTTATTTAATAGTCAAGCACCGGAAGCTTTTTTAGCTACCCGTGAAGAAGTGCGTGGAGACATTTTGGTGATGGCAAATCGTCTTGAGGAAGCGTATACCGCTTACGATAATGCACGCAAAGCATTGAGTAACTCTGCAGCAGAAAGTGCTTTATTAATGAAACTTGATGATCTGCCAGCCCCCAATAAGGATGCTTAATATGAAGTTATCACATAGTTTAGCTGTACTGGCGTTGTCATTATTGGCGGTCGGATGTAGTAGCACTGGCAGTAAAGAGTTGCCGCCATTAGCCTTGCAAAAAATCCAGCAGGAAGTGGGCTTAAAAACCGAATGGTCACGTTCGGTGGGTGTTGGGCAAGGTAAACTGTGGAATAATCTAACACCAGCAGCTGAAGGTGATACGCTCTTTGTTGCTGATGCTAAGGGTCTAGTGCAATCGTTAGATCGCTTTACTGGTAAAAGTAAGTGGCAAACTAAGCTGAAGAGCGATATTTCAGGTGCTGTCGGGGTTGGCTATGGCATGGTGCTGTTAGCCGCATTGGATGGCAGCATTATTGCTTTAGATAGCCAGACTGGTGAACAGCACTGGATCAGTCAGATTGATAGTGAGGTATTAAGTGCCCCTGCTATTAATGGGGATGTAGTAGTGGTACAAACCCAGGACGATCGCCTTATTGCTTTAGATGCCTATGATGGTCGTCAGCGTTGGGTATATGACAATACTCCTGCACTTTTAACTTTACGTGGTACCAGTGCGCCAATTATTACGGATCAAGTGGTATTTGCCGGATTATCTACCGGTAAAGTGATTGCCGTAGATACCGAGCGTGGTTTACCTATTTGGGAGCAAAGGGTCGCTATTCCTAGTGGTCGCACTGAGCTTGAGCGTATGGTCGATGTAGATGGTGATTTGTTACTGAATGACGGCATTTTATATGTTGCTAGCTACCAAGGGCGTTTAGCCGGTCTTGATGCACAAAGTGGCCAGGTGTTGTGGCAGCGTGATGCCTCTAGCTATGTGGGACTTGCCGAAGGCTACGGTAATGCTTATGCCAGTTTGGCCGATGGCCGTGTAGAGGCAGTAGATCAACGCTCATCGGTAGTGCTTTGGAGTAATGAAGATCTATTACGTCGTCAACTATCAGCGCCTGCCACCTTAGCTAGCTATATTGCTGTAGGTGACTTAGAAGGTTATTTGCATCTATTAAGCCAAGTAGATGGTCGTTTTGTTGCACGCACCCGAGTTGACTCCAAAGGGTTGCGTGCACAACCCTTAGTCGTAGGTGATTGGATTTATGCTTATGGTAATGGCGGCAAGCTTGTCGCATTAACCATTAAGTAGTAGGTACGCCTGTATTGTGAGCCGCTATCTAATTGTTGGTAGCGGCTTTTTGTTTTTTTGATTTATCGCTGGAGGAACTCATGGTTCCTGTAATTGCTTTGGTAGGCCGACCGAATGTTGGCAAATCAACCCTCTTCAACCGCCTAACCAGAACCCGCGATGCCATTGTTGGTGATATTCCAGGTTTAACCCGTGATCGTCAGTATGGCGACGCTAAGTGGCAAGGTCGTAGTTTTATTCTGATTGATACCGGAGGTATTTCCGGTGATGAAGAAGGCATTGACGCCAAAATGGCTGCTCAGTCGCTGCAGGCGATTGAAGAGGCTGATGCAGTCTTTTTCTTGGTCGATGCCCGCGATGGTTTGTGCGTGGCTGATGAGTATATCGCGGAACATTTGCGCAAACGCAATAAGCAAACCTTTGTTGTAGTGAACAAGGTCGATAGCTTAGATGAGGAAGTGGCGCGAGCGGAATTTAGCCCATTAGGCTTGGGTGATTCATTTGCGATTGCGGCTGCCCATGGCCGTGGGATTAATCCGTTAATGCAGCATGTCATTGGCCATGTTCAGGAAGAAGAACCTGAAGTAACCGATGCAGAGTTAGCCGCAGTTGAACAAGGTCAAGAGCTGGCTAGAATTCCAGGTCCTGATGAGAAAGATGGGATTAAAATTGCCATCATTGGTCGCCCTAACGTGGGTAAGTCCACCTTAGTGAACCGCATGCTCGGTGAAGAGCGCGTGGTGGTGTATGACCAACCCGGTACCACTCGCGACAGTATTTATATTCCCTTTGAGCGTGACGACGAAAAATACACCCTGATTGATACCGCAGGGGTGCGCCGCCGCGGCAAGATTCATGAAGAGGCGGAAAAGTTCTCGGTAGTGAAAACCTTGCAAGCCATTAAAGATGCCAACGTGGTGATCTTTGTTATGGATGCCCGCGAAGGGGTGGTTGAACATGATCTCAGCCTCGTTGGCTTTGCTTTAGAGGCAGGGCGTGCGATTGTAGTCGCGTTAAATAAATGGGATGGCATGCAACCGAGCGAGCGCGATTATGTAAAAACCGAATTAGAGCGTCGACTGTACTTTTTAAACTTTGCTGATATCCACTTTATTTCGGCGCTGCATGGGACAGGCGTAGGGCACTTATATCAGTCGGTGCAAGCGGCGTTTAAGTCAGCCATCACTCGCTGGCCAACTAACCGCTTAACGCAAATTTTAGAAGATGCAGTGCAAGAGCATCAGCCACCGATGGTGAATGGCCGCCGTATTAAATTACGCTATGCCCACTTAGGTGGCGCTAACCCGCCGTTAATTGTGATTCATGGTAATCAAGTAGATGGTGTGCCTAAAAGCTATACCCGCTATTTAGAGAATACATATCGTAAAGTGCTTAAGTTGGTAGGGACGCCGATTCGTATTGAATACAAGGGCGGTAGTAACCCTTACGAAGATAAGAAAAACAAGCTCAGCGAGCGGCAAGTGAATAAGAAAAAACGGTTGCTGGCGCGGAAAAAAGAAATGGAAAAAAGAAAGAAGAATAAGCGTTAAGCCATCGCTAAACTGGCTGTTCATACCCGCTCAGTTATTCAAGACTGTGCGGGTTTTTTATTTCTAGCAGAGTTTTTGTTAAACAAATTTACTGTTTCGATTGAACTTTACGTCTTACATGCGAGTGATTCTTATTACTGGATATGGTAGGACCTATTGTTCATGCTTTCTAATTTCAACAAAACGATATTAGCCGTAGCGCTACAAACTTCCTTGATCTTAACTGTTGTGGTGACCCCCAGTTCATTGCTGGCGGCCGCTGAGACTACTGCAGTACAAGCGGCAAGTAAGCGCCAAGACTTTGCTATAACCGGCCTAAGTCTCGATCAGGCCTTGCTTCAATTTGCCGAGCAGGCAAGGCTACAGCTGTTATTTAAACCCAGTGCTTATCGGCACTGGCCAGCTCCAAAGGTGATAGGAAAATTCACAGCAGAACAAGCGCTGGAGCAATTAATCAAAGGTTTACCGGTGCATTATCAATGGCTCAGCGAGCGCCAATTGCGCATGAGTACAAAGCCCGTGGCAACCCTTAGTTTAGCTACAGAGCAGGTAGTAGCCGAAGCGTTAGACGCGAGCGATACTCAGCAGATTACCCATTCAGCAACTGACTTAACTCGTTTAGCCATTCAAGATGAGCGTGATTTAGTGCGTCTAAGCACCGGAGTGAGCGTGGTAGAGGGTGGTCGTAGCGGTAGTAATGGCTACGCTATTCGTGGGGTGGATGCGGATCGGGTGGCAATTACAGTAGATGGCGTACCCCAAGCTGAAAGCTTTGCTCCCGATGTATATCAAGGTTACGGTTACTTTAATGGCACCCGTAATACCACGGAGCTAGAAAATATCCAGCAGGTAGTGATTAGTAAAGGCGCTGATTCACTGAGTGTGGGCAGTGGTGGGATTGGTGGAGCGGTGCAGTTTCGTACCAAAAACGTAGCCGATTTTATTCGGCCTGAGCAGAATTTTGGCTTGCTGGCAAAAGTGGGTTATTCCTCTAAAAATGCTGAATGGCGACAGGTTGCGGGGGGCGCTGTACGTCAGGATAACACTGGGGCATTGCTGCAATATACCAAGCGCCAAGGACATCAGCTCAAGCACTTCGGCGGTGGCTTTAATGGCTATGGCGCAGAGCGTGAACGACCTGATCCCCAGGATACAAAAAGTGAGTCTTGGCTTGCTAAAGTTGAGCATTGCATAACGGCTACACAGTGCTTGGATATCGGTTATGAACAGCGAAAACAACAGGCTGACACTCAAGAAAAATCCTACTCAAAAGTATTTGGCTCACTGCGAACGGCCCAAGACTCATCGCCGTATCAGCGCTGGAGTGCAGGCTATACTTGGCTGCTTGATGACTACGGTGTAGATGAATTTAACGTGCGCTACGCCAAGCAAAAAATTGAACAGCATTCGGTGACCAAAAACTATTGGGAAACCGATCCCAGCCATGCTTATCAAATTTATGACCGCATTATTTATCAAGATCGTGATCAAGTGGATGTGGGCCTAAAGAGCCAAGAGGTTGCGTTAGGTAATACAAGCCATCAATTGGCAATGGATGTGCAGTATGCAAAGAATCAGTTTACTAATGAAAACCACGACACCACGCAGCTAAAAGGCAGCAAGGTGTCGGTCATGAGCTACAACATTATTCATCCGGTTAAAACCACTGATATTAATCTTCGCCTGCAAGACAGTATTCAGTTCAATCAGGACTGGTCTGGCTTTGTTGGGCTACGTTACGACCGTTATCAACATCAGCCGCAATTAGATTCGATGCGCTCATTGCACCTGCGGGAAACCCGAGCCTTAGAGGAGAAAACCTTTTCCGCCGTTACTTGGAATGCCGGACTAAATGTTCAGCTAACCGATAATCTGGCATTGCAATATAAAGTAGGCACCGGTTTTCGTGCACCTAAAGCGGCTGAAATGTATTTTGAATACACCTCGCCACCGAGCTTTATTGATGCCAACCCTGACTTAAAAGCAGAACATGCGATGAATCATGAGTTGTCATTGACGTTTAATGGCGATTTAGGTCAGGCCACGGTCAGTGGTTTTATTAGCCGTTATAAAGACTTTATTGAAGAACGTCACCAAACCCAGTGGGGCAAAAACCCATGGTTTGGACATCCTTTAGTGCCCAATGCCCAAGAGTTTCGAGAAGAGGATCATTTTCAATTCGTGAACATTGATCGCGCAACCGTGAAGGGAATTGAATTTAATGGTCGGCTCTATTTAGATCAGCTGTGGTCAGCATTGTCACAAGGGGCTGAGGCACGCTTAAGCTTTACCCAAGCCCAGGGGCGCTTAAAAGGCGGTGATGGCATGCGCGCCTTGCAGCCCTTTAAGTTAGTCAGTGGAGTAGGTTTTAATGCGCCCAGCCAAAACTGGGGCATTCATTATGATCTGAGCTATTTTGCCGGCAAAAGAAAACGTGATACTCAGCAAACCACTAATGATTGGCGCGGCGAAATTAAGCACTATGCAAAATACTTAAATCAGTCAGCTTATGTTTCTGATGTACGTGGCTACTGGCATGTGACGGATAACTTCACCCTCAGCGGTGGGGTATATAACCTGTTTAATAAAAAATACAGCACTTGGGATAGCCTACGTTCGATTCCTGAATTTGGCACCACCAATATGATTGGTTGGCAGGATAAAGGCTTGCATCGCTTTACCGCGCCAGGTCGAAACTTTGCAGTAGTTATGGAGGCGCGTTATTAATTAAGGCCTGCAGAGGTGTGTGAGTAAATCGTGAAGCAATAATTTTTACTGCTTATTGAGATTGATTCGTCTTTAGCTTTGAAGTCTTAATTATTTATCAGGTAGCTATCATGACCTCTGCATTATTGTCTCAACGTTTAAACACTGCGACCGATTCTCCACATCAGCAATTAGATGCCAAAGTAAAAAGCTATCAACCCTTTGATAACTTAGAAAACTTTGCTCACTTTGCCGCTACGCAATACCTGTATCAGCAAGATATTGATCAACTGTATCAAGATGCAGAGTTAGCTGCGCTCATTCCCAACTTAGCGCAGCGTAGTCGATTAGAGGCCGCGCGCTTAGATTTACAAGATTTAAAGCGCGAATTACCAACGAATGACAACTTAACGCTTAATAAACAATGGTGCTTGCCTGAAGCCTTGGCGTGGTTATTTGTGTCTGAGGGTTCTAAGCTCGGGGCTGCTTTTTTGTATAAGCGAGTGGTGCCCATGGGCTTATCTGAAAGCTTTGGCGCGCGTCATTTAGCTGAGCCAGAAGGTGGGCGAGCCCAGAACTGGAAAAGTTTTGTCAGTGCCCTAGACGCTATTGAATTGACGGCAGAGCAAGTACAGCAAGCCGAGCAAGCAGCGGTGGCAGCGTTTCAGCGATTTGCGGCGTTATTGGAGCAAACCTTTGCTTAAATCGTGGTTCAGTTTACGTTGGCTATATTTAGTTCTGGCCTGGCTAAGCATTGGCTTAGCAGGCCTTGGGGTAATGTTACCAGGGTTACCGACCACCGAGTTTGTGTTATTGGCTGCGTACTTTGCCTCCAAAAGCTCACCTAAACTTAGCCGTTGGCTACAGCAGCATCGATTGTTTGGCCCGTTACTGCGTGATTGGCAGAACGGTGGAGTGATTCGCCACAAAACCAAGTGGTTCGCTACTGGCTCCATGCTGCTGTCATTTACGTTGCTTTGCTGCACCGTTCAACATTGGCCATCCGTTTTGATCATGGGCTTAGGGATGGGGGCTGGCGCAGTGTGGATGTGGTCACGACCTACAGTAGCGCCTAGTAAAAAATCAGCTGAGTAGTAGCTAAAACGCACAAAATAAACGATAATCATTATCGTTTGAGTGTTACTGATCAGCGGCACTGTTTAAGTCGGTATGAGTTCTGAATCATCGATAAGAAGGAAAGCTAAGCTTGGCCAAGTTTGATTTAACCCGCTTGTTTACTAAGCATGCCTCGAATTTACAGCGCTCATTACAGCATAAAACCCAAGACTCTCAGCTAGCCGCGGACTTGATGCAAGAAAGTTTTGTGCGCTTAGCCGAGCAGCAACAGAAACAAGTGATTCATAATGCCCCTGGTTTTTTATACCGAGTAGCGAATAACTTACTGATGGACTATTTTCGTCAACACAGTCGGCAAAAAACCGACTGTACAGAGCCTATGCACTTACATCAGCTGTTAGATGAACGCTGTGATGTGCCCGAGCAATTAGCCGCCAGTCAAGAGCTAGAGCGAATTCAACAAGCCTTAAGTGAGCTGCCTTTACGCACCCAGCAGATTTTTCAGTTAGCTCGCCTTGATGGTTTAAGCTATCAGGAAATTGCAGCACAACTAAAGGTCTCAGAAAGCACAGTGCAAAAGCACTTAGCCTCAGCACTAACCTATCTGCTAGCGCGTAGCCACAGGTAAACTAGCAGCCACTTTAGCTAGACCTTGGTGGGCAAACAGGAAATGCATTATTTATGACTGAACCGCTACCACAAGGCGTACAGCAGCAAGCTGCGCGGTGGGTAATTTTACAGCAACAGCCTAACTTTTCGGCCACCGAGCAGCAGCACTTAGTGCAGTGGTTAGCCGAGCATCCACAGCATCGGCAGGCGTATCAGCAGGCACTGCAGTTGTGGCAAAAGGCTGCGGCGTTACCGACTAATCCAAAGTTAAATCTAGCGCCACGGAAGCGTCTATGGCCACGGGCACTGGCAGTGGCTGCTGGTGTGTTGTTAGTGGTTGGTTTGAGTTGGCATCAAGAGTTATTGATCCGCCTGCAGGCGGATCAATACAGTGCGCAAGCTATTCAGCAAGTGCACTTGGCTGATGGCAGCCAGGTGCTGCTTGATGCCCAAAGTGCAATTAGCATCAATTATTCACCCCAACGGCGGCAGATTAAATTACTGAAAGGGGCGGCTACCTTTTATGTTGAGCCGAACAATGCCCCTTTTCAGGTACAGGTGCAGCAGACAGAAATTCAAGCTTTAGGCACGGTATTTATGGTGCGTCAAACTGCCCAGCATACTCAGGTGGCAGCGCTTGAGCATTCGGTGGCAGTGAATTTGCCAAAACTAGGGCAACAATTACAGCTGGATCAGGGGCAAAGCCTTCAGGTGGCCGCTAATGGACAGCAAATCAGTTCTATTCAGCCACTGGCGAGCCAGCACGCAGATTGGCAGCAAGGCTATTTGGTGTTTAATCAGCAGCCCTTAGCTGAGGTGGTGCAGCGAGTGGCTAGCTATTGCCCCTATCAGTTGTTACTCATCAATGGGGAAAAAGCTAAGCAGCAGGTCAGTGCAGTGCTGCAAATTGATCAGTTAGAGCAGGGGCTGAGCGAGTTAGTCAATCAGTTTGAGCTGCAACGTTATCAGCTGCCTGGTATGACTGTGCTGCGTTAGTGCTGAGTTTATGCCGACGATATTCGCCAGGCGTGAACTTGCTCCAGCGTTTAAACGCTCTCTGAAAGGCTTCCGGTGAAGTAAAACCGAGCAGCCAAGCAATTTCACTAAAGCTTAGGGGGGTATCAGCGATATAGCTGCTAGCTAAGGCATAGCGAGTTTGCTGCAGCAGTTGATTAAACTGCGTGTGCTCAGCGGCTAGGCGTCGACGCAAGGTCCAGCTAGGTAAGTTTAATAGCGCGGCAATCTCTTCTAAAGTAGGCTCGCCTTGCTTGAGGTGGGCAGCAATCAGGCTAATGACTTGTTCGGTCAAACTGGTTTGTTTGGTGAGCTGCTGTAGGCGTTGGCGACACAGCAGTAGCAATTCTTGCCAGGTGTGAGGGCAGTGTTTGGGGTTACTGAGACTTAGGCTGTGCTGTGACAAACGCAGTTGATTAGTCGCTTGGGCAAAGTGCACCGGTGCTGCAAAATGCTCGACATAACAGGCGCTGTAGTTTGGTGCAGGGTATTCAATCGCAATCTGTTCGGCATGTACCGGTTGTTGGGCAATTAATGTTAAGTGCTGTAGCCAGCTACTGAGCACTGACTCCACCACAAAGCGGTTGTAATCATTGTAAGGGCTGATTGAGTAAAACCTTAGCCATGCGCCTTGTGCATCTTCAATCAGCTGGCTTTGGCCGCGATAATTTTGCGCATACAGCGGCTCAAACTCAGTTAAGCAGCGAGCGGCGGCTCTTAAATTAGGGGCTTGAGCAGCACAGACACCGGCTAAACCAAAGTGTTCTGGGGCACTGAAGAGACCCATCAATAAACCAAAATCAGCACGCTGCGCCAGTGTGGTCGCGGCATGCCCTAAGCGCATATAACGCGCAATCGATAGTCGGCCATGGGCTTGGTTTAACTGTGGCTTATCCAGTTCGAACTGCTCAAATAAAGCTTTAGGTGATATCCCTAAGCTGCTTAATGCTTGTTGAATACTTTGGGTAAAGCCAACGGATAGTGTGCCGAGGCGAACTTTAAGCTGCTGTGCTGTCATTTTTGGTTATTAGATTGTTACTTTTAATCATTGAGAAGCCTAGTCTAGCTGATTATGGTAAGACTATCCGATGTTTAGTGTTGCTTGATGCAAACATAATGAAAAAGATAATGGAGTCACTATGAGCAGTTCAGCCTATCCCAATTTGTTAAAGCCATTAGATTTAGGTTTTACCACCCTAAAAAACCGTGTACTCATGGGGTCCATGCACACGGGACTCGAAGAGCGTCCCGGTGGTTTTGAAAAAATGGCGGCTTATTTTGCCGAGCGTGCCCAAGGTGGCGTTGGCTTGATGGTAACCGGGGGGATTGGTCCGAACGAAGAAGGTAGCGTGTATCAGGGCGCGGCCAAGCTCACCAGCAGTGAAGAAGCGGCGCAACATAAAATTGTTACCGAAGCGGTGCATGCAGCGGGTGGTAAAATCTGTATGCAGATTTTGCACGCCGGTCGCTACGCGTTTAGCCCGAAATTAGTCGCACCTAGTGCTATTCAGGCACCGATTAACCCATTTAAACCCAAAGCGTTAGATGCCGAAGGCATTGAGCAGCAAATTAGCGACTTTGTGAACTGTGCGCAGCTTGCTCAACAAGCGGGCTATGATGGCGTAGAAATTATGGGTTCTGAAGGTTATTTAATTAACCAGTTTCTAGTTAAGCACACCAACCAGCGTACCGATGAGTGGGGCGGGAGCTATGAAAATCGTATGCGTTTCCCTGTAGAAATTGTGCGTCGAGTGCGTGAAGCGGTAGGCCCAGAGTTTATTATTATTTATCGCTTATCGATGCTGGACCTGATTGAAGATGGCAGTGACTGGCAAGAGATTGTGACCTTGGCTAAAGCCGTAGAGCAAGCGGGCGCCACTATTTTAAATACGGGTATCGGCTGGCACGAAGCTCGTATTCCAACGATTGCCACCAGTGTGCCGCGGGCTGCCTTTACTAAGGTCACCGCTAAATTGCGTGGGGCAGTTAACTTGCCCTTAGTGACAACCAACCGAATCAATATGCCTGATGTGGCCGAGCAAGTGCTGGCTGCCGGTGATGCTGACATGGTATCGATGGCACGGCCTTTCTTGGCGGATCCTGAGTTTGTAAATAAGGCTGCCAAGGGTCAGGCGCAGTTAATTAATACCTGTATTGGCTGTAACCAAGCCTGCCTTGATCATACCTTTAGCGGTAAGTTAACCAGTTGCTTAGTTAACCCGCGGGCATGCCATGAAACTGAGCTGAATTATCTACCCACCACCGCGCCTAAGCGGGTTGCGGTAGTGGGTGCAGGTCCTGCAGGCTTAGCTGCAGCTACGGTAGCAGCTGAGCGGGGGCATCAAGTGACTTTATTTGATGCCGCTGAAGAGATTGGTGGGCAGTTTAATGTGGCTAAATTAGTCCCAGGTAAAGAAGAGTTTTACGAAACCCTGCGTTACTTTGGCGAGAAAATTAAGCAAACCGGTGTCGAGTTGAAGCTCAATACTCGAGTGACGACAGAAGATCTGGTTGCAGGTCAGTTTGATCAAATTTTACTGGCTACCGGAATTGTGCCGCGTACTCCTGAGATTGAAGGCATTGAGCATCCTAAAGTTATGAGCTACTTGGATGCACTCCAAGGCCGTCGCCCGATTGGGCAAACGGTGGCGGTAATCGGTGCCGGTGGTATTGGCTTTGATGTATCGGAATTTATTACCCATAGCGGAAAATCAGCCAGCTTAGATAGCCAACTGTTCTGGCAGGAATGGGGTATTGATCCGAATTTAGAGGCCCGTGGCGGGGTAGCCGGTGTTCAGCCAGAGCAGCCAAGCACGCCGCGTAAAGTGTTCTTATTGCAACGTAAGAAAACTAAAGTGGGTGCAGGTTTAGGTAAAACCACCGGTTGGATTCATCGCGCCAGCTTGAAGAATAAAGATGTAGATATGATCAGCGCTGTGGAGTACCTCAAAGTGGATGATCAAGGTTTGCATGTGCGTATTGCTGAGGGTGAGCCGCAAGTGCTGGCGGTAGATAACGTGATTATCTGTGCCGGACAAACCCCACAGCGTGAGTTATTCGACGCCTTACAAGCTGCAGGGCAGTCAGTGCAGTTGATTGGTGGCGCCGATGTTGCCGCCGAGTTAGATGCTAAGCGGGCGATTAATCAAGGCTCGCGCGTGGCGGCAGAACTTTAAACCAGTCATAAGCTACAGCATAAAAACCTTCTGCCGCTGGGCGTGTTAATGCCTGAGGTAGAAGGTTTTTTATTGTCGGCAATTTATGTCTCAATCTTCGAGCCAGGCGTTTGACGGTGTGGCTGTCAATCTACAGGCATTAAAAAAGGGCACCGATTGATGCCCTTTTTGCCTAATCGGCGATGACCCTTAAGCTGGCTCAGTGCCTGGCTTAGTTTCTGATTCTTCAGCAGTTTCGGCAACTGCTGGTGTTTCAGGGCTAGTTGCAACAACTGGCGCCGCTTCTGCTTGGATTGGGGCCTGCTCGGCTAAGCGCTGCTGACGACGACGCTCACGTGGGTCATTAGAGGCGCGACCAACTGGGCGCTCCAGTGGCTCAAAGGTCACTTGTGGGGCGCTGCTAGTGGTTTCACGCTCAGTTTTGGCTTGAGTTGCTTGTTGCTGGGCTTCAACTTCAGCTTGTTTAGCCGCTTGCACAATAGCTGGATCAATCGTTGGACCGGCTTTGCCAAAGGCGCGACCTGAGTTAGGTGTAGTTGCTGAGGCTAATATGGCTAACAGTGCTTCATCGCTAGAGCTTTGAGCAGCAGGGCTTGCAGCTGTTTGTTGCTCTGGCGCTGCTGGCTGCGGCTGCTTGCTTACAGGAGCGGCCACTGGCTTTTCAACGACTGGTGTAACTGGCGCAGTAGCAGCTGGCGCAGCTTGGACTTCAGCGATTGCTGTTGGCTGTGGCTCAGCGGTTTTGCTTTCGGTCAGCGGTGCTACAGGTGCTGGCTCTGCTTTAACCTGCTCAGCTTTCTCTACGCTAACCGCTTCGGCTTTAGCAGGTGCCGATACGGGCTCAGCTACAGCTGGAGTTGGGCTGGCAGCGGCTGCAACTGGCGGCGCAGCTGGCGCTTCGGTTACAGGCTGAGCTGGAGTGACTACTTCAGGTGCGGCTTCAGGTGCCTTGGTTGGTGTAACCGCCGGTTCAGGGTTAGGGGCTGCGGCGCGAATTTCAATCGGCGCTGGGGTTGCCAGCGGGGTGCGCTTAGGCTCGCTAGCAGCAGTTTTAGGCTCAACAGCTGGTGTGCTAGGTGCCTCGACTGTTTCAGCTGCCGTGGCTTCTGCTGGAGTGGATTGAGCTTTCTCTTGCGCTTGTTGCAGCTCTTCCGGTAAGCGTTCGCGGCGATTGCTACGACGACGCTGGCCCCGCGAGCGACGACGTGGACGCTCATCATCTTGTTGCTCAAAGCGAGTATTATGGGCTTCTTGTGGCGTGCTGGCTTGGCTCACCTCATCGGCAGCTGGCGCTTGGCGCTCAGTACGCTCTTGGCGGGCCGGACGCTCGCGGCGCTCTTCACGAACTGGGCGTTCACGGCGGCTGTCTTCACGAGCTGGACGCTCGTCCTGGGTTGCACGCTCATTATCCCGAGTAGTACGTGATTCTTCGCGGGTTTTACGCTCTTCCTCACGGTTGGAGTTGCGCTCTGTACGCTCGTTACGGTTAGTGCGTGGGTTATCGCGGCGACGCTGATTATTGCGTGCCGGGCGACGCTCTTCCTTGCGTGGTGCTTCTTCGCTAGCTGCTGCAGGTTTTGCTTCTTCTTCAGGCTTGCTGGCGAACAGACTCACTAAGGATTTTACTAGGCCTTTAAACAGGCTAGGCTCTTGGCTGCTAGGCGTTGCTGGGGTGGAAGCAACGGGTAAGCTGGCGCGATCAGAGGGTAACACTTTAACTGCGGCCTCTTCACGTACTAACGAGCGCGTGGAGTGCGGTGTGCTGGTCGATTGCTCATCACTGTTATCATCGCTAGCCATTTCATAGCTTGATAAGCCAGATAAAGCCTCTGGGTTATCATCACGCAGGCGCATCACTTCAAAGTGCGGTGTTTCTAAGTGCTCGTCAGGCAGAATGAAGATGCGTACTCGGGTGCGCAGCTCGATTTTGGTGATGGCATTACGTTTTTCGTTGAGTAAGAACGCAGCAACTTGGAATGGAACCCGTGCACGGACTTCAGCAGTGCGCTCTTTCAGAGCTTCTTCTTCGATCAGACGTAAAATCGCCAGTGAAATTGACTCCACATCACGAATGACGCCTTGGCCATTACAGCGTGGGCAGACAATGCCACTGGTTTCACCTAAGGAAGGGCGCAGACGCTGACGAGACATTTCCAGTAAGCCAAAGCGTGAAATGCGGCCTACTTGTACCCGTGCCCGGTCGACTTCTAGGCATTCGCGCATACGATCTTCAACAGCACGCTGGTTTTTGGCAGGAGTCATGTCGATAAAGTCGATCACGATCAAGCCACCAATATCACGCAGGCGTAATTGGCGGGCAATTTCTTCGGCGGCTTCTAAGTTGGTTTGCAGTGCGGTTTCTTCAATATCGCTGCCGCGGGTAGCGCGAGCCGAGTTAATGTCAATTGATACCAAGGCTTCGGTTGGGTCAATGACCAAAGCACCGCCAGAGGGCAGTTTAACTTCGCGCTGGAAGGCGCTTTCAATTTGGCTTTCAATTTGGAAGCGGTTAAATAAAGGTACACTGTCTTGATAGAGCTTAACCTTACTGGCGTACTGCGGCATCACCTGTTCAATAAAGGCGAGCGCTTCTTTTTGGGCATCAATGGTATCAATTAAGACTTCGCCGATGTCTTGGCGTAAGTAGTCGCGGATGGCGCGGACAATCACGTTACTTTCTTGGTAGACCAAGAACGGAGCAGCGTCTTTATCAGCGGCTTCTTTAATGGCATTCCATAGGTTAACTAAGTAATCAAGATCCCACTGTAGCTCTTGGGTACTACGGCCTAAGCCCGCTGTGCGGACGATAAAGCCCATATCTGCGGGCGCATTCAGCGAGTTAAGGGCAGCCCGTAATTCTTGGCGCTCTTCACCTTCGATGCGGCGAGAAATACCGCCAGCACGTGGGTTAGTTGGCATTAATACCATGTAACGGCCAGCGAGGCTGATCATGGTCGTTAGAGCTGCACCTTTATTGCCGCGTTCTTCTTTATCAACTTGAACGATAATTTCTTGGCCTTCGCTCAAGACTTCTTTGATATTGACGCGACCGCCTTGGTAAGAACTATTGAAGTACTCGCGGGCAATGTCTTTTAACGGTAAGAAACCATGGCGCTCAGAGCCAAAATCAACAAATGCTGCTTCAAGGCTAGGCTCGATGCGAGTAATGCGACCTTTATAAATATTGGATTTTTTTTGTTCACGGGCGCCTGATTCAATATCTAAATCAAACAGACGTTGACCGTCTACTAGGGCAACACGCAACTCTTCAGGTTGCGTGGCGTTAATTAACATTCTTTTCATGGGTATCACTTTCCGGAATCCAAGTAGGGCCGTGCGGCAGTGATGCTCACGTAGAATACAGGCGGTGCGCTCAGCTTGGGTTAAGCTGTGTCTAGCAAACCAAGCCTAAGCTTGGCGGCGACGGCGTCTCCACAAACAGTGCGATTCTGAGCTAGGGCACAAGCAGCAAGAATTAATGACTTGCGCGTGATAGCGGGCTAGTAAGAGCCGATGAATCAGCACCGAGTACACAGGGAGGAGGAATCAGTAAACACAGGCGGACGTGATGAAGCGTCTAGTTTATCTAAGCAACGCGCAATGTTTATTGTGCATCTCCACCGAGTTATTCATACGGGCATTGATGCCGCTCAGGTCTACTCAGAGCGGTTTATAAAAAGCCGTTCTGCAGACCTAGGTCTATATGCAGAAATGGCACTAATTTTTTAAGCAGCTTAGTCAAGTCGTTGGCTTGCAAGGTGGCTTGTACCTTAAACACGTTTTTACTTTCGTTCTGCTTAGCGTCTATTGGTTCGTGGCCTAATAATAACTACGGCTTAAGCAGATTTTCAGCGGTTGGAATATAGCAGTTACTGGCGCTTGCTTCAATTGAATAAACGCAACGCCAATTGCCTTAAGGGATTGCGCTAAGTTAAGGCTGCAGTTGCTGCACTAGTTGATTGTGGATGAGGTTGAACAGGAACAAGCAAAGCTTAACTGAATCCGTATAATGGCTTTTTTGCGGTGTTTACTAGCCTAGGAGTCCACTGGATTTATGAGTGAAGCAGTTCAGCCTGTCAATACAGGTGTGCAGTTATTAGAGGTTGAACCAGGATTTGATGGGCAGCGGATCGATAATTTCTTACGTACGCGGTTAAAAGGCGTACCCAAAACACTGATCTATCGCATTTTGCGTAAAGGTGAAGTGCGGGTAAATAAAGGCCGAATTAAACCAGACTATCGACTGAAAGTGGGCGATATAGTGCGTGTTCCACCGATTCGTGTCACTCCTGCTGATGAGCCAGCGCGGATTGCTCAAGGCTTACTTGAGCGCCTAGAGCAAGCCATTGTATTTGAAGATAAACAGCTGATTGCCTTGAATAAACCAGCCGGGATTGCAGTGCATGGTGGCAGTGGTTTGAATTTTGGGGTGATTGAAGCCTTTCGTCAGCTCAGACCACAGGCCAAAGAAATGGAGTTAGTGCACCGATTGGACCGCGATACTTCAGGATTATTATTGATCGCTAAGCGGCGCAGTATGTTGCGCCATTTACATGAGCAGCTACGCAATGAACAGATGGACAAGCGTTATCTGGCATTGGTGAAAGGGGCTTGGCCTAGCAGTCGTAAACAGGTGGCGGCTCCTTTGCAAAAAAATAATTTGCGCTCAGGGGAGCGCATGGTTGAAGTGAACGATGCAGGACGCGACTCGTTAACCTTATTTAAGGTGGTACGTCGTTTTGCTGAGTACGCTACGTTAGTTCAAGCCAGTCCAGTCACTGGCCGTACGCATCAAATTCGGGTGCATGCGCAATACGCCGGACACCCCATCGCCGGCGATACTAAATACGGCGATGACGAGTTCAGTAAACAGATTCGTGAGCTAGGCGGTAAGCGCTTGTTTTTACATGCCAGTGAGCTGGCTTTTGCGTTACCCAGTGGCGAGCGTTTGCAGTTACAGGCGCCAGTAGAGCCGCAATGGACCCAAGTGCTCGAGCAATTGGCAGCCAGTACCGGCGCTGCAAATAAAGACAGTGAAAGTTAAGAGAGGTCAGGGTGCAACAGACTAAGTATCCGTTATTGATTTTTGATTGGGATGGCACGTTGGTCGACTCGATTGAACGTATCGTGCAATCGGTACGCCATGCGGCCGAGCGTAATCACATGGTGCAGCGTGAAGAGTACGCCATTCGCGGGATTATTGGCTTGTCATTAGCTGATGCCTTTGCGGTGCTGTATCCCGCGCAAGCGACAGATAGTGCACTACGCCAGCAATTTATTGAAGATTACAGTCAGCATTATATCGCTCAAGAAAGTACGCCTTCTGCGTTTTACCCCCATGTGCGTGAGCAGTTAGAGCGCTTTAAAGAACAGGGTTACCAGTTAGCAGTAGCGACTGGAAAAAGTCGACGTGGGTTAGATCGCGTTTTAATTGGGCACAAGTTACAGCAGTTTTTTGATATTACTCGTTGCGCTGATGAGACCCAAGGTAAGCCGCATCCACAGATGTTGCATGAAATACTGGCTTACTGTGGTAAAACACCCGCACAGGCAGTCATGGTGGGTGATTCGCCGTTTGACTTGCAAATGGCGCATAACGCACAAATAGACAGTGTGGCGGTCAGTTATGGGGCTCAGCGCCTTGAAGTGCTGTTGCAAGAGCAGCCGCTGCATAGCATTGATTGTTTTTCCGCCTTAGCACCCTGGCTGGCAGAACAGTCATCGTTCCACCTTTAGATTCAGTCGTAGAGAGAGTAATTTATGCAACCCCATGAGCCGCATCGCCCGTCACATCCTTTGGATGATAAGAGTTGGCAGATTTTAGAGCGTACTGTTCAGGCCAGCATCATTGAACAACGTCGCACCCGACGCTGGGGAATTTTCTTTAAGCTGTTAATGTTTACCTACCTATTGGTAATGCTTTTGGCTTTTTCGCCCCTGGCTTCGTTAGGCGATAAGCCAGAAATTACAGGGCCGCATACGGCAGTAATTGAAGTAAAGGGAATGATTGCTGAGGACGAAGCTGCCAGTGCTGATCGCTTAGTGAGCGCCTTGCGTAAAGCGTTTAAGAGCAACGATACCAAAGGCATTGTTTTACGGATCAATAGTCCAGGTGGTAGCCCAGTACAGTCGGGCTATGTATACGATGAAATTAAGCGTTTGAAAGCCACTAAACCAGAACTCAAAGTCTATGCTGTGATCGCTGACTTGGGCGCTTCAGGCGCGTACTATATTGCCAGTGCCGCCGATGAGATTTACGCTGATAAAGCCAGCTTGGTGGGTTCAATTGGCGTAACTGCCGCTAGCTTTGGTTTTGTTGGCACTATGGAGAAACTGGGGGTTGAGCGCCGAGTGTATACCTCAGGTGAACATAAAGCGTTTTTAGATCCGTTTCAGCCAGCTAAAGAAGAAGAGGCAGAGTTTTGGCGCTCAGTGCTAGACACCACCCATCGGCAGTTTATTAAAAGTGTGAAAGATGGACGGGGTGAGCGCTTAAAAGATGCCGAACATCCTGAATTGTTCAGTGGTTTGATCTGGTCTGGCGAACAGGCATTAGTTCTGGGGTTAGTTGATCAGCTAGGCAGCACGAGTTTTGTTGCGCGTGAAGTTATTGGCGCAGAGAAAATTGTTGATTACACGGTGCAAGAGTCGCCCTTTGATCGCTTTGCTAAACGTTTTGGCGCCAGTGCCATGGGTAGTTTAGCTACTTGGCTAAGTAGTGAAGGCCCGCGTTTACAATAAGCGGATCCGTTCTAGTCGATTCAGCCAGCTTCTAGGGCTGGTTGAATCTGGCTGGATTAGGGGAGCCTTTGCCCGAGTTGCTGGAGCAGAGTCGTTAGTGCAATTAAGGGTAAGCCGATCAGTGCGGTAGGATCATCACTGCGCAGATAACGAAACAAACTAATCCCAAGACCTTCGGCCTTAAAACTGCCGGCGCAATCATAGGGCTGTTCAGCTTGCAGATAGCGCTCAATTTGTGCCGCTGATAGAGGACGAAACTTAACAGTGGTGCTAACGCAGTCGCTAAGCGATTGCTGGGTGGCGCTGTTTAATACAGTTAAACCGGTATAGAAATAAAGTTCTTGGTCACTGGCTGCCTGTAATTGCACAGTTGCTGCTTGGTGGGTGTGAGGCTTGCCTAGAATCTGTTGCTGGCGTACGCAGACTTGATCAGAGCCAATAATTAAATGCTGGGGAAAGCGCTCGGCTAACGCCTGAGCTTTTTCTAAGGCTAAGCGTTGCACCAGTTGCTGAGGCGCCTCTTCTGGGCGCGGCGTTTCATCAATCGCTGGCGCTACCGCGCTAAACGGCAAGCCTAGGCGTTGCAGCAATTGTTGGCGATACGGCGAGCTAGAGGCAAGAATAATCGGTAAATCTGTCATAAAGGGCGAGCTAATTTGGTCAGAGGCAAGTGTCAGCACTGTCGTCAGGTCAGGGTTCAGGTATACTTCGCCTATTAACAAAAGCAGTACCCCGTATGAGGACCATGCATGTTTGAGAATTTAACAGAACGCCTGTCACAGACATTACGTAATGTTACGGGCAAAGCGCGTCTGAGTGAAGACAATATTAAAGATACCCTGCGTGAAGTGCGCATGGCGTTATTAGAAGCCGACGTGGCTTTGCCGGTGGTTAAAGATTTTGTCAATGCAGTGCGTGAGCGTGCAGTCGGTACTGAGGTATCTAAAAGCCTGACGCCAGGCCAAGCCTTTGTCAAAATTGTGCAGGCTGAGCTAGAAAGCATGATGGGTGAGGCTAACGAAGACCTAGCCCTAAATGCTGCGCCACCCGCTGTGATTTTAATGGCGGGCTTACAGGGGGCGGGTAAAACCACTACCGTCGGTAAGCTGGCGCGCTTTTTAAAAGAGCGCAAGAAAAAGTCGGTGATGGTGGTGTCGGCCGACGTTTATCGCCCAGCAGCCATTAAGCAGTTAGAAACCCTTGCTGAGGAAGTGGGCGTTACTTTCTTTCCCTCAGATATTAGCCAAAAGCCAGTAGACATTGCTCAGGCTGCAATTCAACAAGCCAAGCTTAAGTTTATTGATGTGGTGCTGGTGGATACCGCTGGTCGCTTAGCTATTGATAGCGACATGATGGCAGAGATCAGTCAGTTGCACGCTGCGATTAATCCAGTGGAAACACTGTTCGTGGTGGATGCGATGACTGGTCAAGATGCGGCCAACACAGCTAAAGCCTTTAATGATGCTTTGCCACTCACGGGTGTGGTGTTAACCAAGGTTGACGGGGATGCCAGAGGCGGTGCGGCGTTATCGGTGCGTGCCATCACAGGTAAGCCGATTAAGTTTTTAGGGATGGGTGAGAAAAGCGAAGCGCTGGATCCTTTTCATCCTGATCGAGTGGCTTCGCGGATTCTGGGCATGGGCGATGTTCTGAGCTTAATTGAACAGGCAGAGCAAACCCTTGACCGAGAAAAAGCGGAAAAGCTAACCAAAAAGCTGAAAAAAGGTCAGGGCTTTGACCTAGAAGACTTCCGCGATCAGCTGCAACAAATGAACAATATGGGCGGCTTGGGTGGTTTGTTGGACAAAATGCCCAGTATTGGTGGGGTTAATCTTGCGCAAGCAGGCGTGCAAGGGGCCGCAGAAAAGCAGTTTAAGCAGATGGAAGCCTTGATTAACTCGATGACTCCGCAAGAACGACGCAACCCTGAAATTATCAGTGGCTCCCGTCGCCGTCGGATTGCCCAAGGGGCTGGCGCGCAAATTCAGGATGTGAGTCGTCTGATTAAACAGCATAAACAGATGCAGAAAATGATGAAGCGAATTACCGGCAAGGGCGGCATGGGCAAGATGATGCGCGGCCTTGGCGGAATGATTCCAGGGATGGGAAAAATGCCTAAGTTGTAGTGATTAACTTGGGCGCTAGGGCGCTTTTGAAAATGGACTAGGCAAAGCGCCTGATACAACGTAGAATATGCGACCGTTTGGGCCTTGGCCTAAATGTGTCCGCTTGATTTAAGCATTAACAAACAGGAAAACCTAATGGTAACTATTCGATTAGCACGTGGTGGCTCTAAAAAGCGCCCTTTCTATCATTTAACAGTTGCTGATAGCCGCAAAGCACGTAATGGTCGCTTTGTTGAGCGTATTGGCTTCTTTAACCCAATCGCCACTGGTGGTGAAGTACGTCTCTCAGTTAACCAAGAGCGCGCTAACTACTGGTTAAGCCAAGGTGCACAGCCATCTGAGCGTGTTGCACAGTTACTGAAAGATGCAGCTGCAACACCTGCTGCGGTTTAATTTCAGTGATGTCTGCCTCCAGCACTTCAAATAATTTAGTCGTTCTCGGCAAAATCGGCGCGGTGCA
This sequence comes from Thiopseudomonas alkaliphila, assembly GCF_001267175.1. Taxonomy (NCBI): domain Bacteria; kingdom Pseudomonadati; phylum Pseudomonadota; class Gammaproteobacteria; order Pseudomonadales; family Pseudomonadaceae; genus Thiopseudomonas; species Thiopseudomonas alkaliphila. The sequence goes on from NZ_CP012358.1 coordinate 2,461,263, forward strand.
TGGTGTGCGTGGAGAAGTAAAGATTCACTCTTTTACTGATCCGATGGAAAACCTGTTGGATTACCCAGTTTGGACTTTACGTTCAGCAGGAGTGCTCAAGCAGGTCAAGTTGGAGAGTGCTCGCTTTCAGGGCAAGGGGCTAGTCGCTCGCATTCAGGGCTTAGATGATCGGGAAGAGGCGCGTACTCTGACGGGTTACGAGATCTGTGTGGCGATTGATGAATTACCTGAGCTGGCTGAGGGAGAGTTTTACTGGCATCAACTTGAAGGTCTAAAGGTGATTAACCAAGCGCAGCAATTGCTGGGTAAGGTCGATCATTTATTAGCGACTGGCGCAAATGATGTATTGGTGGTGAAGCCCTGTGTGGATAGCCTCGATGATCGTGAGCGTTTATTGCCCTATACCGAACACTGTGTGTTGGCTGTGGATCTCGCCGCTGAAGTAATTCAGGTGGAGTGGGACGCTGATTTTTGATGAGGGATTCCTTTGCAGGTTGAAGTCATCAGCATCTTTCCGGAGATGTTTAGCGCCTTAACAGAATATGGCATTACCAGTCGTGCAGTGAAGCAGGGGATTTTGCAGCTGAATTGCTGGAACCCACGAAGTTTTACTGAAGACCGACACCAAACCGTAGATGATCGTCCATTTGGCGGTGGTCCGGGTATGGTGATGAAAATCGAGCCATTAGAGCGCGCTTTAGCGGCGGCAAAGCAAGCGGTTAATGGGCGGGCGAAAGTTATTTATTTGTCGCCGCAGGGTCGTCAACTGAAGCAGGCGGCTGTTACGGAATTAGCGAAAGAGTCTGCAATGATTTTAATTGCAGGGCGTTATGAAGGCATTGATGAGCGCTTTATTGAGGCGCACGTTGATGAAGAATGGTCAATCGGAGATTACGTCCTGTCTGGCGGTGAATTGCCAGCCATGGTTCTGGTTGACGCGGTAACGCGGTTACTGCCTGGGGCACTAAACCACGCAGATTCCGCTGAGGAAGACTCCTTTACAGATGGTCTCCTTGATTGCCCGCATTACACCCGTCCGGTGGAGTATGCAGGCAAGCGTGTTCCTGAGGTGCTGCTTAGCGGTCACCATGAACACATCCGGCGCTGGCGATTGCAGCAAGCCTTAGGGCGTACTGCAGAGCGTCGCGCTGATCTTCTGGATTGCCGCTCGCTTTCTGGAGAAGAGCAAGAGCTGCTTGAGGAATATTTCCGCGAGCAGGACGATAGATAACGTATCGATGGTAAGCCCATTTTAATTAAGTGGTTTGCCTTCAGGAGCAAAAGATGACTAACAAAATTATTCAGCAGATCGAAGCTGAACAAATGACTAAAGAGATCCCAGCGTTTGCGCCGGGTGACACTGTAGTAGTTCAAGTTAAAGTAAAAGAAGGTGATCGTCAGCGCCTTCAGGCTTACGAAGGTGTTGTAATTCGTAAGCGTAACCGTGGTTTAAACAGCGGTTTTACTGTACGTAAAATTTCTAGCGGTGTAGGTGTTGAGCGTACTTTCCAAACCTACAGCCCAATCGTAGAAAGCATCACTGTTAAGCGTCGTGGTGATGTACGTAAAGCTAAGCTTTACTACTTACGCGCTCTGTCTGGTAAGGCAGCACGTATTAAAGAAAAACTGTCTCGCTAAGATCGAGTCAGCGTTTCAAAAAAAGCAGCCGAAGGGCTGCTTTTTTTTGCTAATAACCTGGCTCCTATCTACTGATTTAGGTTAAAGCCAGTGATAGTTTTTTATAGCTTGAAGATACAAAGCTATAACTTCTTTCATTTTAACTGAGAGCGGATAGTTAGATAAGCTATGCAATTGAATCAATAACTTGAATAACTGGTTATACTGCTAAATTATTTTGCTCTGAGCGTAATATGACATTTACTCGGCAACTGATGAAAGGTGCGAGCGATAGTTTCCCGATGCTGGTCGGTGCGGCACCGTTCGGCGTAATTTATGGTGCATTAGCATTATCGGCAGGGTTAACGCCTAGTCAGGCAGTAGCTATGTCGTTATTAGTGTTTGCTGGGTCTGCACAGTTTATTGTGCTGAGCTTATTAGGAGCAAGTGCCAGTATTATTGTTATTCTGCTGACTACTTTAGTGATTAATTTACGTCATGCACTGTATAGCGCTACTTTGCAACCTTATGTGCGCCATTTATCGCGGCGCTGGCGGATGATGTTAGCCTTTGGCTTAACGGATGAGTCCTTTGCTGTAGTGCAGCAGAAATATTTACAGGCGGAGCAGCAACCTTATCGTGAGGCTTATTTTTTGGGCTCAGTAGCGATGATGTATTCAGGTTGGCAATTGTTTACTTTAATGGGGGTAGCTTTTGGCCGGGCAATGCCAGAGCTGGCGAGCTGGGGATTAGACTTTGCCATGCTAGCGACTTTTATTGGAATTGTGGTGCCGCAGTTGAAGCATAGGCCGCAGTTATGCGCAGCACTGGTGGCTGCTGCGGTATCATTAATTACCTTTAGTTTGCCATATAAAATAGGTTTGATGCTTTCTGCAGTGGCTGGAGTTTTAGCGGGCATGCATTGTCAGCGCTGGGTGAGGCCCTAATGAAAGTTTGGCTAAGTATTGTAGGAATGGCGTTGATTACCTTTGTTATCCGCTACAGTTTTTTTGCTTTTCCACAAATGCGTTTTAGCTCCAAAATAACCCAGGCTCTGAATTATGTGCCGATTTCGGTACTGACGGCAATTATTGTCCCTGGTCTAGTAATGCCAGAAGGTGAATGGGCGTTACAGTGGAGTAATGCTTACTTATTAGCGGGGATTGGCTGCATTGTAATTGCCGCTGTCACGCGCCATACCTTACTGACTATTGGTGGTGGGATGGCGCTGTTTATGTTGTTGCGTTATAGCTTTGGCTAGCTGTAGCGGCCACTTGCCTTGCATGTTGAGTGAAATATAAGGCAAGTGACTTGGCTAAAGATTAATCGATGTATTCAAATAAACGCACAATCCGTTGCACACCTGCCACATCTTTGACTACGTTAGTAGCACGATTGGCTTCAGCTTTAGTTAAGATGCCCATTAAGTACACCACGCCATTTTCGGTGACAACCTTAATTTTAGCTGAGGGGACATCGGCGTAGGCTAGTAAGCGGGTTTTGATCGCTGAAGTTAAAAAAGCATCATTACTTCGGGCGCCCATAGTAGTAGGTTGCTCGATTGTTATTTCGTTATATACTTTTTTGACGTCAGCAATATTCTTAGCTGCTTTGCCGGCTAATTCTTTTAGCTCGCGGCGAGGTGTTTGTCCTGCTAGCAAGACAATACCGTTATAGCTGGTAGTCACAATATGTGAAGTTGTATTGTTAAGGTCTACATGAGCAGCTTTAATGGCACGATTGACTTGCATTGGAATAACTTTGTCATCTAGGTTGTTACCAATGCTGCGCATACCACAGGCGCTGACTAGAATAGCCAACGCACTTACCGTAAGAATTTTCTTAATCATTCTTCGCTTCCAAATAATTGACGGTCAATTAAATCGCAGAGACTATGAATCACTAGTAAGTGGACTTCTTGGACTCGTGCTGTCACCGGTGAGGGGACGCGGATTTCAACATCGGTCGGCAGCAGTAACGGTGCCATGTTGCCACCATCTCGTCCTGTGAGAGCGATGACATGCATATTGCGGTCATGGGCAGCATGAATTGCTTGAATGACGTTTTCTGAGTTACCACTGGTAGAGATAGCCAAGAGTACATCTTCAGCTTGCCCAAGGGCCCGTACCTGCTTAGAAAACACCTCAGCATAGCTGTAATCATTGGCGATTGAAGTGATGGTTGAGCTATCAGTGGTTAATGCCAGTGCAGGCAAGCTAGGGCGCTCGCGTTCGAAGCGGTTCAGCATCTCAGAAGAGAAGTGCTGGGCATCGCCGGCTGAACCACCATTGCCACAGGCAAGAATTTTACCGCCATTGAGTAAGGTGCTGACCATCACTAAGCTGGCCTGCTCAATGAACTCAGGGAGAGTTTTAAGGGCAAGTTGTTTGGTATCAATACTCGCTTGGAACATTTGCTGAATTCGAGACTGCATAAAAAGGCCTTAGCAATAAAAAGTGAGTTAAACGCCAAAGGCGTTTTCAATCCAATTGAAGTCTAATGAATTATCCGGCATTTTTGAAATAAACACAGCATCAAAACGACACGCTAGGTGTTGATAGTGAGGATGCTGCTGCAAAAAAGCTTGGGCGCTACGGGTTAGTTTTTGCTGTTTGAGCGCCGTAATACTTTCAAGGGCGCCACCCCATTGATGGTGGCGGCGAAAGCGAACTTCAACAAAAATCAGTAAATTATCTTGGCCACAAATCAGATCAATTTCCCCGTAGCGACAACTCCAATTTGTTTGCAACAAGGCTAATCCCGCACGTTGGAGGTACTGCGCTGCTAGCACCTCATAGTGCTGTCCTAGCTGTCGGGTATTAGGGGGTTGCATAATTAGGCAGTTCGATGAGTTTGCCGTCTTGAAGTTCAACCCAGTCAGTGTAACGTTCAACTTGACGCTTGTTGTTGAGGGATAAGATACCAGTTAAACCGTTAATTTGAGTATGGGCAATATTGCTAAATTGCTGATAACGTTTAGCTAACTGATAGGCGTCGGCACCAAAAGCATAAAAACGCCCCATATTGCCTTTGGCTGCGGGCCATTTTTGAATGATGTCATTTTTTAGAGCAGAGTCTTCAATAAACCAAGGAATCTCGGTAAAGCGCACTCCGTTTAACTCTGCGCTCGGATCCTGATTAAAGTCTGAGATAGCCACTGAAATGGCATACACCGGTAGCGGTAAGTCATCACGCTGAATAAAGGGCAGTAAGCGTTTTGCTAGAGGTGGAGAGGTTTGTAAAAACACAAACTCGGCTTCTTGATCACTCGCTAGTTGCTTGGTGATTATTTGTTGTAGCGGATTGCCAGGTGCTAACTGAATGGTTTGGGTGATACTGCCGCCCATTTGTTGAAAGGTGTGGCTAAACGCTGCCGTAGCGCGTTGGCTGAGCGGATGATCTGGGAGGCTGATAATAGCCGCTTTGGTCAGGCCTTCATTGGCTGCTTGTAAGGCAACTTGGCGCGCCTCATCTTCCGGTGAGATCCCAAACTGATATAAGTTGGGATTGATTGAAGGCTCAGTGGCTGGTAAATAATTTAAGGCTAGAGTAGGGATGGCGAACGTGGTTTTGTTACCGATTTGGCTAATCAGCTCACGCTCCCATGGCCCCACCAACAGTTCTACGCCATCGGTTTTAGCCGTTTGGTAGAAAGCATCTAGATTAGTCAGTTGCGTGCTATCGTAAAAACTAATGAAAGGGGCTTCACTGCCATCTTGCGCTTGGGCGCTAACAAAGCCTTCTCGAATGGCTTGTGCCGGCACAGCAAAGGGGCCGCTGCTTGGTAAAACCAAACTAATGTGTTGCAGTTGATGGTTGCTAAGACTTAATAAGTGGGTGATCGCTTGCGGCGGATACAGGCTAGCAGGGTGCTGTGGATGGTTTTGCTGCCATGCCTCAATTGCTTGCTGTTGTATGTTTAAAGGGGTCGGCTGACGCACTAGTTTAGCCAGCTCAACCCATTGCTGCAGTTCAGGGTTGGCACTAGTAAAAGACGCTAATGGCAATTGATTGACTAGCCGCCAAATTGCCTCACGGTTGTGTTGGGCTAGATAAGGCGTATCCAAGCCTTGATTCAGCGCTAGCCGTAACTGCAACGCCTGTTCGGGCTGCTTTTGTTGCTCTAATAGATTTGCTTCGGCTAAGCTAAAGCGCTGGGCTAACTGCTCGGGAATAGCGGCTGCTGATTTAGCGGCCTGCAGTGCGCGATGAGCTTGCTCAGTGCGCTGCTCGTTTAAGGCTAACTCGGCGCTAATTAGCTGTAAAAGCAACTGTTGCTCAGAGGTTAATAGCGTTGGGTCGACTAGACTTAATGCTTGCTTAGCTTGGATTGGCTGCCCTTGTAGACTAAATAAATCAGCGGCCTCTAATCGGCTGCTGCTTGCACTGGCAGGTGCTTGTTGTTGCGCTTGAGCCAGTAGCTGCTCAGCAGTTTGCGTAGGTTGAGCGGGTGTACTGCTATTTTTTTGCGGCAATGATTGTAAGCAGCCAGATAATAAGCTGAGCGTGCCTAAGGCGATGAACGTCCTGAATATTTTTGAGGGGGCAAACATTTAGCAAACTCCTAGTGAGCAACAAGGCGAACAATTGTACCTAAGCCAAGCAAAGGGTGCGATCTTGTAAGTGATAATCAGGTTACAATAACCACTTTTATTTCAATGGTGCGCGTTGTGAACTACGAACAATCATCTGACATCGCCGGCCAGCTATTTGTTGTAGCGACGCCAATAGGTAATTTAGAAGACATCAGTGCTCGGGCATTACGGGTGCTGGCTGAGGTTGATTTGATTGCGGCTGAAGATACGCGTCATAGTCAGCGCCTGTTGCAGCACTTTTCGATTAAAACGCCATTAGTGGCGTGTCATGATCATAATGAGCGAGAGGAAGGCGGTCGGTTAGTGCAACGTTTACTGGCCGGAGAGTCGATTGCTTTGGTGTCTGATGCGGGTACGCCCTTAATTTCTGATCCAGGCTTTCATTTGGTTAAGCAAGCGCAGCAGGCAGGCGTTCGGGTAGTGCCAGTGCCTGGTCCTAGCGCAGTGGTTACGGCTTTATCAGCCGCAGGATTACCTTCGGATCGCTTTAGTTTTGAAGGGTTTTTACCGGCCAAAGCCACTGCGCGGCAGACCAAGCTGGCTGAGTTAAAAGAAGCCAGCCAAACGTTGATCTTTTATGAAGCGCCGCATCGCATTTTAGAATGCGTGACCGATTGCGTAGCAATTTTTGGTGGTGAGCGCTTAGCGGTATTGGGGCGTGAGCTGACTAAAACCTTTGAAACCATCCGTCAGTTGCCATTAGCAGAGTTACAGCAGTGGATTGCCGCAGATAGTAATCAGCAACGGGGAGAGTGCGTATTATTAATTGCTGGCGCAGCTAAAGCTGAAGCTCAAGAACTATCGGCAGAGGCGCTGCGAGTGATACAGCTATTAATGGCCGAGTTGCCATTGAAAAAAGCCGCGCAGCTAGCAGCAGAGATTACTGGCGCCAGAAAAAATGCCTTGTATCAATGGGCGCTTAATCAAAAAGAGCATTTTTAGGCATCACTGCCGGTAGCGCCCGGTGCGCTCTACCGGCAGGCGTTAGAGGGAGAGGGCAGACCTCAGCGGCGCTCGAGCACAACGCCACTTTCAATATGCTCAGTCCATGGGAACTGGTCAAATAATGCGCTAGCTGTTAGGCGGTGGGTGCTGGAGAGCTGCTCAATATTATTGGCTAGGGTTTCTGGATTACAGGAGACGTAAATAATCCGTGGAAACTGACGAATCAGCTCGCAGGTTGCGCTATCCATGCCCGCCCGTGGTGGATCAACAAACACAGTGCCAAATTGATAACTGCCGAGCTCAATGTTCGCTTCTTGTAAACGGCGAAACTCACGCACACCAGTGAGAGCTTGGGTAAACTCTTCCGCTGAAAGCCGCGCCAGTTGAATATTATCAATCTGGTTTTCAGTCAGGTTAGCCATTGCCGCTTTGACCGACGTTTTGCTAATCTCAGTGGCGAGCACGCGGCGCACCTGAGTGGACATAGGTAAAGTGAAATTACCATTGCCGCAATAGAGTTCTAGCAAGTCATCTTCGTGCTGGCCAAGTTGTTTGCAGGCCCAGCTGATCATTTGCTGGTTCATTACACCATTAGGCTGAGTGAAGCTGCCTTCGGGCTGGCGATAACTGAAGCCACGCTGATTAATAGTTAGTTGTTCGGTGACATAGTCTTGGCCTACTACTAGGCGTTTACCACGAGAACGACCAATTAGAGAGATTCCTAATTGTTCAGCGACTGGCTGGGCAGCGGCTTGCCAATCATTATCGACTGGGCAGTGATAACACAAGGTAACTAGGGCTTCACCGGATAAAGTGGTTAGAAATTCTGCCTGAAATAGCTTATGGCTCAGTTTTTCATTGGCTTGCCAGGCTGCTTTAATTTGTGGCATCAGTTGGTTGATTTTTTCGCTGGCAATTGGCAGCTGCTCAAGCAGAATTACATCATTTTTGCTGCCAGGTGCAAACATCGCGTAATGTCGCTGATCACCTTCGCGCCAGATTCTAAACTCAGCGCGCAATCTAAAATGCTGTAAGGGTGAGGCAAATACCTGAATTTCAGGGGCGGCAAAAGGCGCAAGCAAAGCACTTAGGCGCTGCTTTTTATGTGCAAGTTGCGCTTGATAGGCGGGATCGGTCAGTTCGGTTGGCAGCATGTTAGGTTCCAGCTAATACAAACGGTCAGCTCAAGGCCGGCCAGATAAAATTCAAGATGGCGAATGATACCAGAGGCCATAAACTGGCGCGTAGCTTTAGCGTAGATAATTACAGCTGACTCAGCCCTGTGCTAAGCTTTGCTGCTTTTAACCTGAACAGAGAGTAGTGCATGAGCGCAGCAGAGAGTCCTATTTTTAAGGTGATCTTTTTAAATCAAGGCGAAGTGTTTGAGATTTTTGCAAAGTCGATTTTTCAAAGTGAGCTTTGGGGCTTTTTAGAGGTGGAAGAGATCATCTTTGGTGAGCGTAATCAGATTGTGGTGGATCCTAGCGAAGAGCGCCTGAAAACTCAGTTTGAAGGGGTAGTGCGTAGTTATATTCCACTTCAGGCAATTATTCGTATTGATGAGGTTGAGCGGCTAGGGGTGGCTAAAATCAGTGAAGCGACTGGCAGCGGTAATGTGATGAACTTTCCACTGCCCACGCCACCGAAAAAAAGTTAAGCTTCAGGCGTTTCTGAGCTGGGTGTCAATTCGTCTAAGGCTTTGAGTTGGTTACGAAATGCTCGGGCGAATATGTCGCGGTGTTTAGCTAAGTAAATCGCTACTTCTTCACAGTGGTCTTCGGTTAACGCTGGTACGGCATCACCAATCAAGTCAGTGAGGCGTTCGGCCAGCTCGAGCATTTTGTCATGTTGATCGGCTAAGTTTTTTTCCATAAATAAGGTCTTGGGATCACGCGTGCTGCGGTAAAGGGTTTCAATGGCCATGGATGCTGCTCATAGTTAGCTGTTTTTTTATACAGTATCGATATTTTATTTAAACTGCAAGGCAAGGAATCAATAATGAAGCGCAACAAAGCGGAACAACTGCGTCAAGCAATGCACGAACAAGCCGAATCCGTGGGTAATCTGTTAGTGGATGCTTTCCATTATTTGGCGCTATTTGTAATTGGCGGCATTACTGCTTGGGCTTCTTTGCTGACAGTGGTGAAGATGCTTGGGCAGTCACAGATTACGATTGATGACATTTTGCTGCTGTTTATTTATTTAGAATTAGGGGCGATGGTGGGGATTTACTTTAAAACCAACCATATGCCGGTGCGTTTTTTAATTTATGTGGCGATTACCGCGTTAACGCGCTTAATGATTTCTGATATTTCCCATCATAATCGTCCAGATATGGGGGTGGTGTATGTCTCTGGAGCTATTTTATTACTGGCTTTGTCGGTACTGGTGGTGCGCTTTGCCTCATCGCGTTTTCCCGCTGTAACAGCGGCTAAAAATAAAAACCTCATTTTAGGTGAAGCTGATGAAAGCGATGAAAAGCCGCTAGTACTCAAAGATTAAAATCGGTAGTGCCAGTGTGTTTGCAGTGGCCCCAGCTGATCTGTAGCCAAATAACTCTGTAAATAAAGGCTACGTACGGTCCAGTGACTTGAAGTAAAAGGGCAGCTTTGACGCAGCCTATTAAATTGCTCAAGGCTTGGGGCTCGGCGATACAAACCCAAAGTGATATGTGGAAGATACTTACTAAAACGTTGTTCAGGACTGATGCGAGCTAAGCACTGGCGGATAGCAGTCAGCTGTGAATTATTGGCTACTTTAATGTAAGGGGCATGGGCGAAAGTTTCGAGTTGCGTGAGTTGTAACCTGAACGGCTGCAGCCCAAGTTGCCTAATAGCCTGTTGCTGTAAGCGCAGTTGTTGCCAGCTGATGCAGTCAGCGTAGCGTGGAGTATGGCTGGGAAAGCCTGCCACGTACAAAGTTAAATGCAGTTGCCGTTGCTGCGGATGCAGCCAAGCACTTAGGTGGCGCTGACAACGCTCAAGTTGTTGCTGCAGCTCAGGCTGGTCTAATAACAGTGTCCAAACGGCATACCGACTACGCTGCTTATGCCACTCGGGAAAATCACGCAGGCTGCAGGCAATGAGTTGTTTTGGGGGATTCATAGGCGAAAGCGTTTAATGAGTCGATGATGATTAACCAGCGATTGATCTAGGACCATGTTATGCAGGCAGCGGTAATTCAAATGCTGAGTGTACCTGACTTAGCCAGCAATTTACGTCAGGCCCAGCAGTTACTGATCCAAGCGAGGCAACAGGGCGCGCAATTGGCAGTACTGCCCGAAAACTTTGCTACCTTTGGTATGGTTTCTGAACAGCTGATGCAGGCAGCTTCTATAGTGCAAGCCTGGGCGCAGCAGATCACGCAAACCTTAGGTTTATGGTTAGTAGCGGGCAGTGTGCCAGTGTATAACCCTACGTTGGATAAATATTGGGCACGTTGTTGGCTATTTAATGCCCAAGGACAAATTGTTAGCCAGTATGATAAACAGCATCTGTTTGATGCCACAGTCTTGGATCAGCAGGGAGGTTACCGTGAGTCAGCTACTTATTGTCCCGGAGACTCGCTGTGTGTAGTAAGTACACCAATTGGCCGTTTAGGCTTAGGTGTGTGTTATGACTTGCGCTTTCCTGAGTTATTTGCCGAGTTACGGCGCTTGGGTGCCGAGTGTATAGCCTTGCCTTCAGCCTTTACCCAAGTAACCGGTGCTGCGCATTGGGAGGTGCTGGTGCGGGCCCGAGCAATTGAAACGCAGTGCTATCTATTAGCTGCTGGGCAAGGCGGTGATCATCCAAATGGGCGGCAAACTTTTGGGCATTCGCTGTTAGTCAGCCCTTGGGGCGAAGTTTTACAGCAAGCGAGCGTAGGTGAGGCTGTGCTAGTGGCTGATTGTGATTTAGACTATTTGCACGATATTCGACAGCGCATGCCCGTGGTGGCGCATAAAAAAATACTGCTGGGCTCAGATTGAGCACCATGCAAGGAGTAAAAATGAGCGATTTAGTATCCACCGTCAGTCAACAGTTGCTGGCGCCGGGTAATTTATCTGTGGACTGTTTACCACGGATCTTAGGTCAACTGGCTGGACCTGGAATAGATGCAGCCGATTTGTATTTTCAGCATCGCATTGCCGAAACCTGGGCCTTAGAAGATGGCATTGTTAAAAATGGCAGCTTCAGTGTTGATCAGGGAGTGGGCGTGCGCGCGCAAACCGGCGAAAAAACGGGATTTTCCTATAGTAATGCGATTAATGAACACGCACTTACTCAAGCCGCACACGCTGCACGTAGTATTTCACGTAGTGGAGCGCAGTTAGGGATCCAAGGCTTTGTGCAAGCTCAGCCGAGCCCTCTCTATCAGCAGACCAACCCGTTAGATGGAGTGTCGCGCGAAGAGAAAGTGCAACTGTTACAGCGGGTAGATCAGGCCACTCGGGCCCTTGATCCACGTATTTGTCAGGTCAGTGTTAGCCTAACGGGCTCTTGGGAGCAGATTTTGGTCGCGGCGCTCGATGGTAGCTTAGCTGCGGATATTCGCCCACAAGTACGTTTTAACGTCAGTGTCATTGTTGAGCAGCAGGGTCGCCGTGAACGCGGTAGTTTTGGTGGCGGTGGCCGGGTGAATTATGCTTACTTTTTAGAGCAAGATCGGGTGATGGACTATGCCCGTGAGGCACTGCGCCAAGCATTGGTTAATTTAGAGGCGATTGCTGCTCCAGCCGGCAGCTTGCCAATCATTTTAGGACCAGGCTGGAGTGGTGTGCTATTGCATGAGGCGGTTGGTCATGGTTTAGAGGGAGATTTTAATCGCAAGGGCAGCTCTAACTATAGTGGCCAGATCGGTCAACAAGTGGCTTCGCCACTGTGTACTATTGTTGATGACGGTACCTTACCCGAGCGGCGCGGCTCATTGAGTATCGATGATGAGGGAGTGCCCAGTGAATGCACCACCTTAATTGAAAACGGTGTTTTACGCGGTTATATGCAAGATAAAACCAATGCGCGGTTAATGGGTATGCAGTCAACTGGTAATGGGCGGCGTGAGTCTTATGCGCATTTGCCTATGCCACGGATGACCAATACCTATATGTTGGCCGGTGAAAGTGAGCCGGAAGAAATGATTCGTTCAATTAAAAAAGGGCTGTACTGTGCCAACTTAGGTGGCGGGCAGGTTGATATCACTAGTGGTAAGTTTGTGTTCTCAACCAGTGAAGCGTATTTAATTGAAGATGGTAAAATTACTGCGCCGGTAAAGGGCGCTACCTTGATTGGTAACGGCCCAGAGGCGATGCGCGGAGTGTCGATGGTGGGTAATGATCTAGCGTTAGACAGTGGCGTTGGGATGTGTGGTAAAGCAGGGCAGTCGGTACCTGTTGGCGTGGGACAGCCGAGTTTAAAGCTAGAAGCGATCACCGTAGGTGGTACGGGTGTTTAACCGCCATAGCAAGTGACAGTAAGCGGGACGGCGTGGCCTAGGCCACGCGTTTTATTTTAAGCCGCGCTGAGATTCGTCTAGTTCACGTAAGTAACGGAAAATTTTACGCGAAGCAGTTGGCGGCTTGTTGCGCTTAGCTTCATGCTGTGCATGGCGAATCAGTCCACGTAAATGCTGAATGTCAGTTTCAGGATAGGCTTCAATAAAGGGTTGCAAGGCGGCGTCGCCCTCGGTTAGTAAGCGATCACGCCAGCGCTCTAAGAGATGAAAACGCTCATTATATTCGCGGGTGCTATGGTCGGCTAAGTTAACCAGCTGCATAATTGCTTCCACATCATGACTGCGCAGCAGTTTGCCAAGAAACTGATTGTGTCGTTTTTTAGCAATATGTGCTGTGTGGCGTTTAGCTTCTTCTAAGGCTTTGAGCAGCGCATCACTTAAAGGAAGTTTATTTAGCAGTTCGGGGCTTAAGGTTGATAAGCGCGCGCCAAGCGCTTGCAGCTCGAGCATTTCCCGTTTAATTTGCGATTTGCTTTTTTCTTCAAGCAAGTCTTCTTGATTATCAATCTGGTCAGACATGGGTATTTATCCTGTTAACAAGCTTGCATAATAACAGTCTCGCGGGCATGACAGTAGAAGCAGCAAACAATTGGAGTGAAATATGAGTAACACGCAAGCAGTAGAGCCGAGCTTACTGCCACATTTACAGCAGCAGGTGAGCGACATTCTAGCGCAAGCCAAAAAGCAAGGGGCCACTGCGTGTGAAGTGTCGGTGTCGGTCTCTGAAGGGTTGTCGACCAGTGTCCGTCAAGGTGACGTTGAAACGGTTGAGTTTAACCGTGATCAAGGCTTTGGTATTACTGTTTATGCTGGTAAACGCAAAGGTTCAGCGAGCACCACTACGACCGGTGAAAAGGCCATTAAAGAAACCGTAGCTGCAGCGTTGGCGATTGCAAAGCATACTTCTGAAGATGAGTTCTCCGGTTTAGCAGACGCTGAGTTAATGGCTACCGAGTTGCCTGATTTAGATCTGTGGCACCCTTGGGCTATCACGCCCGAGCAAGCGATAGAGGCAGCGTTGGCATGCGAGGCTGCCGGTTTGGCGGTTGATTCGCGGATTAAGCAGGCCGATGCGACTAATCTCAGTAGTTATGCCAGTTGCAGTGTATATGGTAATAGTCATGGCTTTATTGGCGGCCATGTGGGCACTCAGCATAGCTTAAGTAGCGTATTGATTGCTGAGCAGCAAGGAGAAATGCAGCGCGATTACTGGTATGACTTTAATCGTCGTGGCGAGTTGCTCGATGCACCTGAGGTCATTGGACGTAAAGCAGCAGAGCGTACCTTGGCTCGCTTAGGTTCGCGCAGTATTGCTACCTGTAAAGTGCCAGTGATTTTTTCAGCACAATTAGCCAGTGGTTTACTTGGCAGTTTGTTGGGTGCTATTTCTGGAGGCAATCTGTACCGCAAGTCTTCCTTTCTAGAAGGTGCTTTAGGTCAGCAACTGTTTCCTGAGTGGTTTAATTTGTATGAGCAGCCTCAGTTGCTTGGAGGCTTATCTAGTTCGGCATTTGATGGCGATGGACTGGCTACTTTTGACAAGCATATTGTGCAACAGGGCGTGCTTGAAAGTTACTTGTTGAGTACTTATTCAGCACGCAAGTTAGGGATGCACAGTACCGCTAACTCAGGCGGAGCCCGTAACGTATTTGTTAGTCATGGTGATCAGGACTTGGCGGGCTTACTGCGACAAATGGATAAAGGCCTGTTGGTCACTGAGCTGATGGGGCAAGGACTAAATATGGTGACCGGTGATTATTCACGCGGTGCAGCAGGTTTTTGGGTTGAGCATGGGGAAATTCAGTTTCCTGTCCATGAAGTGACTATTGCTGGCAACTTAAAGCAGCTGTTTAGAGATATGGTGGCGATTGGCAATGATCTAGAGAAACGCGCCAATATTTGCACAGGCTCAGTTTTGCTCGAGCAAATGACCGTCGCTGGAAGTTAGTTGAATCTGCTAATTTGCAATATAAATTGTTGTTTTAATACCAAAATCTATGGATGGGCAGCTCTAAGTATTGACTTACACTGCCTTAATCCTAACAATCGAGCATTCACTGTGCTGTGGCTTCAAAAAGGCTCGCGCAGTTGTTCATTAAGGTGTGTACCCGCGCCGCCCGCTATACCCTTATCGCGTTACCTCGCGCTGGGTGGATAAGTGAGTTAACTTGTCTGACGCTGCTTAGTTCAGTAGCTCGATAGAACGGCGAAGATCCTCGCCACCAATGAACAAGCAGTCCCTAACTTAGATTGTTTACAGGGGTAAACAGTCCTCTGGCGTTTTAGAGGTGTGTACAGTGGAATTGTTATCTGGCGCAGAAATGGTTGTTCGTTCTTTGCGCGACGAAGGTGTTAAGTATATCTATGGCTACCCAGGTGGTGCCTTATTACATGTGTATGATGCTCTGTTTAAAGAGCCAGAGCTTACGCATATTCTTGTACGTCACGAGCAAGCAGCGACCCATATGGCCGATGCTTATGGACGTGCAACTGGTAAAGCAGGTGTGGTGCTAGTTACCTCAGGTCCTGGTGCAACCAATGCGGTGACTGGTATCGCAACGGCTTATATGGACTCCATTCCTATGGTTGTCATTGCCGGGCAGGTAGCGAGCGATATGGTTGGAACAGATGCGTTCCAAGAAACCGATATGATTGGTATTTCGCGCCCTATCGTAAAGCATAGCTTTATTGTTAAAGATCCTGCAGAAATTCCTGAGATTATTAAAAAAGCATTCTATATCGCTGAGTCAGGGCGTCCAGGCCCTGTGGTTATTGATATCCCGAAAGATATGACTAACCCGGTGGATAAGTTTGAGTACAGTTACCCGAAAAAAGCTAAGTTGCGCTCCTATGCGCCGGCTACGCGTGGACATTCAGGGCAGATTCGTAAAGCAGTTGAAATGCTGTTGTCTGCTAAGCGTCCAATCCTATACTCCGGTGGTGGGGTTATTTTAGGTAACGGTTCGGGACCTTTAACCGAATTAGCGAAGCAGCTGAATCTACCAGTAACCAATACACTGATGGGGCTTGGCGGCTACCCAGGTACGGATCGCCAGTTTTTAGGTATGTTGGGAATGCACGGTAGCTATCTGGCTAACGTAGCGATGCACCACAGTGATGTGATTTTAGCCGTTGGCGCGCGCTTTGATGACCGGGTAATTAACGGTGCGGCGAAGTTCTGTCCGAATGCGAAGATTATCCATGTAGATATTGATCCGGCGTCCATTTCTAAGCTGATTAAGGCTGATATTCCTATTGTTGGCCCGGTCGACAATGTGTTGACCGAAATGTTGTCAGTGCTGAAAGAGTTGGGCAATACCCAAGATCAACAGGCTATGGCAAGTTGGTGGAAGCAGATTGATGAGTGGCGTGGCAATGGTCGCTTATTCCCCTTCGATGAAGGAGATGGCGTGATCATTAAGCCGCAAAGAGCCATCGAAGTACTGTGTGAAGTGACCAAGGGTGATGCCTTTATTACGTCAGATGTTGGGCAGCACCAAATGTTTGCTGCGCAACATTATCGCTTTAATAAGCCAAACCGTTGGATCAACTCAGGTGGTCTTGGCACCATGGGTTTTGGTTTGCCGGCTGCCATGGGCGTTAAGCTGAACTTCCCTGATGAAGATGTGGCCTGCGTTACCGGTGAAGGCAGTATTCAGATGAATATTCAAGAGCTTTCCACCTGCTTACAGTACGACCTGCCGGTTAAAATTATTAACCTAAACAACGGTGTGCTGGGCATGGTGCGCCAGTGGCAAGATATGCAGTACAACAGTCGGTATTCTCACTCGTATATGGAGTCATTGCCTGACTTTATGAAGCTGGCTGAAGCTTATGGTCATGTGGGCATGACTGTCTCAAAACTAGACGATTTAAAACCCGCCATGGAAGAAGCTTTTGCAATGAAAAATCGCTTAGTGTTTATGGATATTTACGTAGACACCAGTGAGCACGTCTATCCTATGCAGATTCGTGATGGCGCAATGCGCGATATGTGGTTAAGTAAAACGGAGCGTACCTAATGAGACATATTATTTCCTTGCTGCTAGAAAACGAGCCAGGTGCGTTGTCTCGTGTGGTTGGCTTGTTTTCGCAGCGTAACTACAACATTGAAAGCTTGACCGTAGCCGCGACAGAAGACCCTACCTTGTCGCGCCTAACCTTAACCACCATTGGTAAAGATGATGTGATTGAGCAAATCACCAAAAACCTCAATAAGTTAATTGAGGTGGTTAAGCTGGTTGATCTCAGTGAAAGCGCGCATATTGAGCGTGAGCTAATGCTGATTAAAGTCAAAGCAAGTGGCGCTCAACGTGCAGAAGTAAAGCGCACGACGGATATTTTTCGTGGCCAAATTGTTGATGTGACACCCAGCATTTACACCATTCAGTTAACCGGTACGGCCGATAAGCTAGATAGCTTTATCCAAGCGATTGGCACGGCAGCTGTAATTGAAGTGGTACGTAGCGGTGCTACGGGCTTGTCCCGTGGTGATAAAGTACTGAACGTATAAAACACAGTAACATTATTTTAAAAACCAGGCCTTAGCTGTGCTTGTGAATTATTTTAGGAGCTTCAATGAAAGTTTATTACGATAAAGATTGCGATCTGAATATCATCAAGGGTAAGAAAGTTGCAATTATCGGTTACGGTTCTCAAGGTCACGCGCACGCGTGTAACCTGAAAGATTCAGGCGTTGACGTTACTGTGGGTCTACGTGCAGGTTCTTCTTCAATTGCTAAGGCCGAAGCTCATGGCTTAAAAGTTAGCGATGTAGCCAGTGCGGTAGCGGCAGCTGATGTGGTGATGGTGTTAACCCCAGACGAGTTCCAAGGTCAGCTGTATAAAGAAGAGTTAGAGCCAAACTTAAAGCAAGGCGCTACCTTAGCCTTTGCCCACGGTTTCTCAATTCACTACAACCAAGTAGTACCACGTGCTGACTTAGACGTTATCATGATTGCGCCTAAGGCCCCAGGTCACACGGTGCGTTCTGAGTTCGTTAAAGGCGGTGGTATTCCTGACTTAATCGCTATCTACCAAGATGCTTCTGGTAATGCGAAAAACGTAGCTCTGTCATACGCCAGCGGTGTAGGTGGTGGTCGTACTGGTATCATCGAAACAACCTTTAAAGATGAAACTGAAACTGACCTGTTCGGTGAGCAAGCGGTTCTTTGCGGTGGTGCAGTTGAGTTAGTTAAAGCTGGTTTCGAAGTATTAACTGAAGCAGGTTATGCGCCAGAAATGGCTTACTTTGAGTGCTTGCACGAGTTGAAGCTGATTGTTGACTTGATGTTCGAAGGCGGTATTGCCAACATGAACTACTCAATCTCCAACAACGCTGAGTACGGTGAGTACGTTACCGGTCCAGAAGTGATTAACGAAGAGTCACGTAAAGCCATGCGTAATGCACTAAAGCGCATTCAAAATGGTGAGTACGCGAAGATGTTCATTACTGAGGGTGCAATGAACTATCCATCCATGACTGCTAACCGTCGCAATAACGCGGCACACCCTATTGAAGAAGTGGGTGAGAAGCTGCGTGCGATGATGCCTTGGATTGCAGCAAACAAGATTGTTGATAAGTCTAAAAACTAATTCAACAAGCCACTTAAAAGCGCAGCTATTTAGCTGCGCTTTTTTGTTGCAGGGTGATAACAGCCTGAGAAAAAACTCTAGGTTAGTGGTAGTGTGGTCATTATCTTTTATCAATAGCGGAACGGTTTTATGAGTGACAAACAAGAGAAACCTTTAACGGCCAAAATTGAAGGTGTGCTACCGGTGGGGGAGCATGTGGAGGAGGTGCAAAATCCCGATGGGGAAAAGGCACGTCACCGCGGTGTTTACTTGTTACCGAATTTATTTACTACGGCCAATTTGTTTGCAGGATTTTACTCATTGGTTTGCACCATGTCTGGGCAATTCAATACTGCAGCGATGATTATCTTTATTGCGATGATTTTGGATGGCTTAGATGGGCGTGTAGCGCGTATGACCAATACGCAAAGTGCCTTCGGCGCCGAGTATGACTCCTTGTCGGATATGGTGGCCTTTGGCTTGGCGCCTGCGGTGCTGGCCTATCAGTGGGCTTTAATTGAGATGGGGCAGTTAGGGTTAGGGGTGTCTTTTATCTTTGCTGCTTGTGCTGCTTTACGTTTAGCACGTTTTAATACTCAGATAGGCAAGGTTGATAAACGCTGGTTTATTGGTTTGGCTAGCCCTGCAGCCGCTGGTGTGGTGGCCGGTACTGTGTGGGCGGTGTGGGCTATCAGTGAGGATGGAGTTGCAGCGGAAGATTTACATATCAGTTTTATTATGGTCTTTGCTGCAATTGTTGCCTTAGCAGGGCTGTTGATGGTCAGTAATGTAAAGTATTACAGTTTCAAAGATTTTGACTTTAAGGGGCGGGTGCCTTTTGTGGTGATGTTAATCGCCGTTTTAGCTTTTGCTATTTTTGTAACCGATCCACCTAGAGTGCTATTGGTTGTGTTCCTTGCCTATGCGGCGTCCGGCCCTGTTTATATGGCTACGCGTATTAGAAGAAAGAATAATAGAAATAAAAACGCAACAGGTGTTGACAGTTAAAATAATTGCTGTAATATACGCCACCTGTCGACGGGGCATCGCTTCAGCGGCAGGTGGTAAAGAGTTGTTTTGATTGGGTTTCTTCTGAGTTTCGGTTGAAAAAAGAATTTAAAATAACGCTTGACACAGTTCAGGTTTAGCGTAGAATGCGCGGCCTTGGTTGAGATTGCTGAGTTGCTTAGGTGGCTCGATTGGATCTCCCAAATCGTTCTTTAACATAGTTAATCAAGCAATTCGTGTGGGTGCTTGTGATGAATGACTGATAGTCGCCAAGATTATCAGCAACACAAGTTACTCTGTGAATTCATAGAGTTATTTTTGTCTTTTTTTATAAAAGATATTTGCGATTGCTGAGCCAAGTTTAGGGTTTTCTCAAAACCCGATCAGAATATAACTGAAGAGTTTGATCATGGCTCAGATTGAACGCTGGCGGCAGGCCTAACACATGCAAGTCGAGCGGTAACAGAGAGAAGCTTGCTTCTCTGCTGACGAGCGGCGGACGGGTGAGTAAAGCCTAGGAATCTGCCTAGTAGTGGGGGATAACTTGCCGAAAGGTAAGCTAATACCGCGTACGTCCTACGGGAGAAAGCAGGGGCCTCTTCGGAGCCTTGCGCTATTAGATGAGCCTAGGTCAGATTAGCTAGTTGGTGAGGTAAAGGCTCACCAAGGCGACGATCTGTAACTGGTCTGAGAGGATGATCAGTCACACTGGAACTGAGACACGGTCCAGACTCCTACGGGAGGCAGCAGTGGGGAATATTGGACAATGGGGGAAACCCTGATCCAGCCATGCCGCGTGTGTGAAGAAGGTCTTCGGATTGTAAAGCACTTTAAGTTGGGAGGAAGGGCTTACGGTTAATACCCGCTAAGTTTTGACGTTACCAACAGAATAAGCACCGGCTAACTTCGTGCCAGCAGCCGCGGTAATACGAAGGGTGCAAGCGTTAATCGGAATTACTGGGCGTAAAGCGCGCGTAGGTGGTTTGTTAAGTTGGAAGTGAAAGCCCCGGGCTCAACCTGGGAATTGCTTTCAAAACTAGCAGGCTAGAGTACAGTAGAGGGTAGTGGAATTTCCTGTGTAGCGGTGAAATGCGTAGATATAGGAAGGAACATCAGTGGCGAAGGCGACTACCTGGACTGATACTGACACTGAGGTGCGAAAGCGTGGGGAGCAAACAGGATTAGATACCCTGGTAGTCCACGCCGTAAACGATGTCAACTAGTTGTTGGGTTCCTTGAGAACTTAGTAACGCAGCTAACGCATTAAGTTGACCGCCTGGGGAGTACGGCCGCAAGGTTAAAACTCAAATGAATTGACGGGGGCCCGCACAAGCGGTGGAGCATGTGGTTTAATTCGAAGCAACGCGAAGAACCTTACCTGGCCTTGACATGTAGCGAACTTTCTAGAGATAGATGGGTGCCTTCGGGAACGCTAACACAGGTGCTGCATGGCTGTCGTCAGCTCGTGTCGTGAGATGTTGGGTTAAGTCCCGTAACGAGCGCAACCCTTGTCCTTAGTTACCAGCACGTTATGGTGGGCACTCTAAGGAGACTGCCGGTGACAAACCGGAGGAAGGTGGGGATGACGTCAAGTCATCATGGCCCTTACGGCCAGGGCTACACACGTGCTACAATGGTCGGTACAACGGGTTGCCAAGCCGCGAGGTGGAGCTAATCTCATAAAGCCGATCGTAGTCCGGATCGCAGTCTGCAACTCGACTGCGTGAAGTCGGAATCGCTAGTAATCGCGGATCAGAATGCCGCGGTGAATACGTTCCCGGGCCTTGTACACACCGCCCGTCACACCATGGGAGTGGGTTGCACCAGAAGTAGCTAGTCTAACTTTCGAGAGGACGGTTACCACGGTGTGATTCATGACTGGGGTGAAGTCGTAACAAGGTAGCCGTAGGGGAACCTGCGGCTGGATCACCTCCTTAATCGAAGACATCAGCGTCTTCATGAGCATCCACACGAATTGCTTGATTTATATATGTAATGCGATTGGGTCTACACCCAAGTGATAATTGGGTCTGTAGCTCAGTTGGTTAGAGCGCACCCCTGATAAGGGTGAGGTCGGCAGTTCAACTCTGCCCAGACCCACCAATTTTATCTTACCCTGCGTTATTTAAAGCCTCGTTTAGTTTGACTAAACTTCGCCTTTAAATGCCTTGGTTAACATAAAATTCAGTGTATAAACACTGTCAGTTATCAGATGGGGTAACGGTTCTTCAATACGTTGTATTGGGGCCATAGCTCAGCTGGGAGAGCGCCTGCCTTGCACGCAGGAGGTCTGCGGTTCGATCCCGCATGGCTCCACCAATACATTACATGTAACTGTGACGAGAGATCAGAAATGAGTATTTCTTTGCTTGATTGAAATATTGATTTCTGATTTTTTAATCAGAACTGTTCTTTAAAAATTTAGGTATGTGATAGAAGTAAAAAAGACTAATTCATTACTTTCACTGGTAATGATTAGGCTAAGGTAAAATTTGCGAGTTCAAGCGAATTTTCGGCGAAAGTATCAAACCATTCACGACTGACTTTGAATAATCGCTGTGAAGCAGATTGTTTGGGGTTATATGGTCAAGTGAATAAGCGCATACGGCGGATGCCTTGGCAGTCAGAGGCGATGAAAGACGTGATAGCCTGCGATAAGCTTCGGGGAGGTGGCAAATAACCTTTGATCCGGAGATCTCTGAATGGGGAAACCCACCTAACATAAGTTAGGTATCTTGTACTGAATACATAGGTGCAAGAGGCGAACCCGGGGAACTGAAACATCTAAGTACCCGGAGGAAAAGAAATCAATTGAGATTCCCTTAGTAGTGGCGAGCGAACGGGGACCAGCCCTTAAGCTTCTTTAACGTTAGTAAAACACGGTGGGAAACGTGACCATAGTAGGTGATAGTCCTGTATACGAAAACGTTATAGAAGTGAAATCGAGTAGGACGGAGCACGAGAAACTTTGTCTGAATATGGGGGGACCATCCTCCAAGGCTAAATACTACTGACTGACCGATAGTGAACCAGTACCGTGAGGGAAAGGCGAAAAGAACCCCGGAGAGGGGAGTGAAATAGAACCTGAAACCGTATGCGTACAAGCAGTAGGAGCAGACTTTGTTCTGTGACTGCGTACCTTTTGTATAATGGGTCAGCGACTTATATTCAGTGGCAAGCTTAACCGAATAGGGAAGGCGTAGCGAAAGCGAGTCTTAATAGGGCGAATAGTCGCTGGGTATAGACCCGAAACCGGACGATCTATCCATGGGCAGGTTGAAGGTTGGGTAACACTAACTGGAGGACCGAACCCACTAATGTTGAAAAATTAGGGGATGACCTGTGGATCGGAGTGAAAGGCTAATCAAGTCCGGAGATAGCTGGTTCTCCTCGAAAGCTATTTAGGTAGCGCCTCATGTATCACTGCTGGGGGTAGAGCACTGTTTCGGCTAGGGGGTCATCTCGACTTACCAACCCGATGCAAACTCCGAATACCAGCAAGTGCGAGCATGGGAGACACACGGCGGGTGCTAACGTCCGTCGTGGAAAGGGAAACAACCCAGACCGTCAGCTAAGGTCCCAAAGTTATGGTTAAGTGGGAAACGATGTGGGAAGGCTTAGACAGCTAGGAGGTTGGCTTAGAAGCAGCCACCCTTTAAAGAAAGCGTAATAGCTCACTAGTCGAGTCGGCCTGCGCGGAAGATGTAACGGGGCTCAAACCATACACCGAAGCTACGGGTGCACTCTTTTGAGTGTGCGGTAGAGGAGCGTTCTGTAAGCCTGTGAAGGTGAGTTGAGAAGCTTGCTGGAGGTATCAGAAGTGCGAATGCTGACATGAGTAACGATAATGGGAGTGAAAAACTTCCACGCCGAAAGACCAAGGTTTCCTGCGCCACGTTAATCGACGCAGGGTGAGTCGGCCCCTAAGGTGAGACTGAGAAGTGTAATCGATGGGAAACAGGTTAATATTCCTGTACTTCTAACTATTGCGATGGAGAGACGGAGAAGGCTAGGCCAGCGCGGCGTTGGTTGTCCGTGTTTAAGGCAGTAGGCTGAGATCTTAGGCAAATCCGGGATCTTAAGGCCGAGAGCTGATGACGAGTCCTCTTATGAGGATGAAGTGGTTGATGCCATGCTTCCAAGAAAATCTTCTAAGCTTCAGATAGTTAGGAACCGTACCCCAAACCGACACAGGTGGTCGGGTAGAGAATACCAAGGCGCTTGAGAGAACTCGGGTGAAGGAACTAGGCAAAATGGCACCGTAACTTCGGGAGAAGGTGCGCCGGCTAGGGTGAAGGACTTGCTCCGTAAGCTCTGGCTGGTCGAAGATACCAGGCCGCTGCGACTGTTTATTAAAAACACAGGACTCTGCAAACACGAAAGTGGACGTATAGGGTCTGACGCCTGCCCGGTGCCGGAAGGTTAATTGATGGGGTTAGCGCAAGCGAAGCTCTTGATCGAAGCCCCGGTAAACGGCGGCCGTAACTATAACGGTCCTAAGGTAGCGAAATTCCTTGTCGGGTAAGTTCCGACCTGCACGAATGGCGTAACGATGGCGGCGCTGTCTCCACCCGAGACTCAGTGAAATTGAAATCGCTGTGAAGATGCAGTGTATCCGCGGCAAGACGGAAAGACCCCGTGAACCTTTACTATAGCTTTGCACTGGACTTTGAAGTTGTTTGTGTAGGATAGGTGGGAGGCTTTGAAACTGTGACGCCAGTTGCAGTGGAGCCAACCTTGAAATACCACCCTGGCAACTTTGAGGTTCTAACTCAGGTCCGTAAGCCGGATCGAAGACAGTGTATGGTGGGTAGTTTGACTGGGGCGGTCTCCTCCTAAAGAGTAACGGAGGAGTACGAAGGTGCGCTCGGGCCGGTCGGAAATCGGTCTAAGAGTATAAAGGCAAAAGCGCGCTTAACTGCGAGACCAACAAGTCGAGCAGGTACGAAAGTAGGTCTTAGTGATCCGGTGGTTCTGTATGGAAGGGCCATCGCTCAACGGATAAAAGGTACTCCGGGGATAACAGGCTGATACCGCCCAAGAGTTCATATCGACGGCGGTGTTTGGCACCTCGATGTCGGCTCATCACATCCTGGGGCTGAAGCCGGTCCCAAGGGTATGGCTGTTCGCCATTTAAAGTGGTACGCGAGCTGGGTTTAGAACGTCGTGAGACAGTTCGGTCCCTATCTGCCGTGGACGTTTGAGATTTGAGAGGGGCTGCTCCTAGTACGAGAGGACCGGAGTGGACGAACCTCTGGTGTTCCGGTTGTCACGCCAGTGGCATTGCCGGGTAGCTATGTTCGGAAACGATAACCGCTGAAAGCATCTAAGCGGGAAGCGTGCCTCAAGATGAGATCTCACTGGGATCTTGAATCCCCTAAAGGGCCGTCGAAGACTACGACGTTGATAGGTTGGGTGTGTAAGCGCTGTGAGGCGTTGAGCTAACCAATACTAATTGCCCGTGAGGCTTGACCATATAACACCCAAACAATTTGGGTCTGGTTGATACCAAACAAACGAAAATTTAGTTGAACTCAAAACACCGAATCAACTACTATTACATACCTAATTCGAAGGCACGACAAAGCCGAGGCACACCTGCCCAGCCCACAACGGACCTTCTAAAGAATTGCTTGACGACCATAGAGCGTTGGAACCACCTGATCCCTTCCCGAACTCAGTAGTGAAACGATGTATCGCCGATGGTAGTGTGGGGTTTCCCCATGTGAGAGTAGGTCATCGTCAAGCGCCAAATAAAAATCCCCTGTACGCACATCGCGACAGGGGATTTTTTTTGCTTAGGATTTATTAGTTTTTAAGGTTAACTTTTCATTTTCTCATGGATTAAGCGCACATCCTTGCTTGAGTGATACGCCTCCTGTGTGTTGTACTACTCCTACTTTCCTTAGCCTGATCAAAGCTTAGATTGAGTGAGCTAAAAAGCAAAAAAGTAAGAGCAAATAACAAGCGAATTTAAATAACTTCGCTTGTTGAGAAAGGGTAGTGGGAAAGGGTTACTTCTCAGCAATAAAGATGGCGCGCTTCGGTGCTGGTAAACCCTCAATAGTTAGGTGAGGATCTTTAGGGTCTAAAAAACTTTCTAAAGACAGGTATTTCATCCATGCGGTGCTGCGTTGCTCTTCAGTGCTGGTGACATTTAGATCCACGCAGCGGACATTTTTAAAGCCAGCACGCTTAATCCAAAGGGCTAAGGCGGCAACTGATGGGAGAAACCAGACGTTACGCATTTGGGCGTAGCGGTCTTCAGGTACTAACACCTGTTGTTCATCGCCCTCAATGACGAGTGTTTCTAAAATCAGCTGGCCACCCGGCTTGAGTGCGCTCTTGAGCGCATACAGGTGATCAATTGGCGAGCGGCGGTGATATAAGACGCCCATCGAAAATACGCTGTCAAAGCCTTGTAGATTTTCAGGTAGCTCTTCAAAAGCAAAGGGTAATAGCCAAGCATTGGCTGCAGGTGCATAACGTTTGACGGCGTTGAATTGGCAGAAAAATAACCAATTGGGGTCAACACCCACCACGCATTTGGCTCCATCACCCAGCATGCGTAACATGTGGTAGCCATTGCCACAACCGACATCCAGAATACGCTTATGCTTGAGGTTAAGGTGTGGCTGCAAACGCTCCCACTTCCAGTCAGAACGCCACTCGGTATCGACATGGGTATCAAAAAAGTAAAAGGGGCCTTTTCGCCAAGGAATTAAACCTTCTAATGCTTGCTTTAAAGCTTGGCTTTGCTCAGTGTTTGGTTGCCCTTGAATGGCAACAGCCTGCTGTAATTCAAGATGATCAACAGGTATATCAGGTAACTGCTGTACAGCTTGGCTCCAACGCTCGAGGTCGCCATGACCGATGGCCAGTTTTTTATCGAACTGTGCTTGTAGCTGATTAGCCCAAGCTTTCATGGGGGAGTTTTTTAATTGCTGAATCAGTGGGGATAAATCAATCATGGTAAAGCGATCATCGAAGCAAAGTTTAGACATTGAAACCAGAGATAAACCTTAGAAAAACCAGCGTCAAGCAAGCGTTGGCGATGCACTTCAAAGGTGTCAGGTAGCATCACGTTTTCAATCGCCCGGCGTTTTTGGGCGATTTCTAGATCGCTGTAGCCATTGGCTCGTTTAAAGGCTAAATGCAGTTCATTTAGTTGCTGATGCTCATCGGCATTAGTGAATTTTATTTTTTCAGAAAGCAGTAGTGCGCCTTGTGGAATGAGTGCTTGGCGCAGCTTTTTTAAAAGTACAACGCGCTGCTGAGGCTCAATAAATTGCAGAGTAAAATTTAATGCAATAAATGAGCTGGGCTGGTAATCAACTTGTAGAATATCTTGCTCGATAATCTCTGCCGGTAACAAGGTTTGAAACATTGCGTCTTGCGCACAGAGATATTCTTGGCAGCGTTTAACCATAGCACTCGAATTATCGATACCAATAATACTGCAGTTGGGCTGATCAACATGGCGGCGCATGGCTTGGGTTACAGCGCCAAGCGAGCAGCCTAGGTCATAAAGCACGCTGTTAGGCCTAGCAAACTGTGCGGCTAATAATCCGGTATTTTCAACAATACTCGGATAGCCAGGCACAGAGCGCTTAATCATATCAGGGAAGACATTCACTACATCTTCATTAAAAACAAAATCAGGAACTTCAGCCAAGGGTTGGCTGAATATGCGATCGGTTTGAGAATTCATAATGCTAGTTAGAAAATAAAAAGGATTATCGCATAACCTTAACGCAAGGTCAGGCGATTAATCCTTTAGAGGTGCACTGACAATTAAGTAAGTAGCCTTTAACAGCAGTAGCCTTAGTTAGATTCGAGGATAAAGTTTTCAGGGCGGTTAATAAAATCGACGAGTAGACGTAGTTTGCCAAAGTCACGATTGTTGAACTTGAAACTTAAGCGAGCCAACTTACAAAGCTCTGGTTCATAATCTATTTCATAGCAGTTTGGTAACTGTTTAAAAGAACCCTCGATGCAGAGGTCAGAGAATTGTTGATTCAGTGTTGCTAAAGCGGCTTCAGTTAGCAGGTGCTTAATACGAATAATAAACTCTTTCTTTAGCCATCGCGAGGAATGATAGTTTTGATAAAACTGGATGACCTCTTGTACAGCTTCTTCAGGTGAGTGTACTAAGCGCATCAGCTCAAGGTCATGTTTGGAAATGTAATGATTATCTAGTAGTTGCTCTTGCATAAAAGCGAGAGCTTGGCTCCAGTATTGACCGTTTGGTTGATCAAGTAAAACAACAGGAACTAATGGACTTTTTCCTGTTTGAATTAGAGTAAGAACTTCTAGGGCTTCGTCTAACGTGCCAAAACCACCTGGGCATAGAACTAAAGCATCCGCCTCTTTAACGAAGAACAGTTTGCGCAAAAAGAAGAAGTGGAAGGTCAATAGGTTGTCTGAGTTTTCGACTGTAGCATTAGCCCCTTGCTCAAAGGGTAGGTTGATATTTAAACCTAAACTATTTTCTAATCCTGCACCTGCATGCGCTGCAGCCATTACACCGCCACCAGCGCCAGTAATTACCATTAGATTATTTTTTGCTAATAGTGAGCCAAGTAATTCAGCTTGTTGATAAACTGGGTGGTGCTCAGAGGTGCGAGCTGAGCCGAATACTGTAACTTTCCGTCGACGCTGGAAGCGGCTGAGTAGGGAAAAAGCAGCCTCCATTTCCCGTAGGGTTTGTAGCATGATTTTCGCATCCCAGCGATCGCGGTCAGCCTCAGCCATCCGTGCAATAGTGAGCAGCATATCATGGTAGAGCTGCTTGTTTGGGCTGTCGGGAGGAGTAACTGCCAGTACTAACGCTTCAATTTTGTTGTGTAATTGTAAATCACTCGATTGAATATGACGAGTCAGTAAGGTGTCATTTTGATTATTCATTTTAACTCCTTTGATGAGTGCTTTACTAAGACTATTACTTGTACGTTAAAAAGTTGCCTTTTTTCAGTAAGGCTGGAGAAGACATTAAGAGTGTCTAGGGTATGTGATAGTTTTAAAGCGAACCCTTTATAATTAAAACTTATAGTATCAGTGATGTTAGCATTTTTTTACTCAGTGCGCGTAAGGTAGGGCATTCAGGTCAGTTGGGATGCTCATGCTAGTGTGCCATATAGAACTTAAATCAAAGAATGTTTAGTGAGGCGGTAGCTGAAGTTAAATGCTAAGTGTGGAGAGGTTGAGTCGTATAATGAAAACTTTGTGATACAAAAGAAAAGTAATTACCTCTGCGCTTGACGCTATGGTAGCTTTGCACACCTTCAATTTCTGGCTTCGTCTGTTAGTTTAAAATAGATAATAGGTTAAAGTAATGCCGCTGAGACGTAAAAGTAAGTAAAATGTATGCTCAAGTAAAAAAGTTATTAGCAATTTTAGGCTCGCAATAATGCAAGACCAGCAAAGAGAAAATACGGCAGCCAATTTGGCTGCCGTAAGCGTTTATAGAATAGCCTTAGGGGTTGAATATAAGGGTACTGCTTACCATGGGTTTCAACGGCAAACCGATGATGTTCCCAGTATTCAAAGCCATCTAGAGCAAGCATTGAGTCAAGTTGCAGGTGGCGAAGCGGTAAGCTTAACCTGTGCTGGACGCACCGATGCGATGGTGCATGCCTGTGCTCAAGTTGTGCATTTTGATACTCAGGTAGTGCGCAGTGAAACCTCTTGGGTGATGGGAGCTAATCGCTACTTGCCGGCCGATATTAGCGTGATCTGGGCTAAGCTGATGCCCTTGGAATTTAATGCACGTTTTAGTGCCTATGCACGTCGCTATCGTTATGTGATTTATCAAGATCAAGTACGTCCAGCGCATCTTGGGCAAGAAGTTACCTGGTGTTCGAAACCACTAAATTTACAGCGAATGCAACAAGCAGCAAATTGTTTGCTTGGTACGCATGATTTTACTGCATTTCGTGCACAGCAATGCCAAGCTAAATCACCCATCAAAACCATTTATCATCTACAGGTGATACCTTTTGGTAAGTTAATCGTTATTGATGTGCGAGCGGATGCTTTTTTACATCATATGGTGCGCAATATTGCTGGGGTGTTAATGGCAGTAGGCACTGGCTCTAAGC
Organism: Thiopseudomonas alkaliphila; assembly: GCF_001267175.1. NCBI lineage: Bacteria > Pseudomonadati > Pseudomonadota > Gammaproteobacteria > Pseudomonadales > Pseudomonadaceae > Thiopseudomonas > Thiopseudomonas alkaliphila. The sequence continues at coordinate 2,490,595 of NZ_CP012358.1, forward strand.
CTGTGGAGTGGGTGACTCAGGTATTAGCTAGTAAAGATCGGACTAAGGGCGGTGTCACGGCACCACCTTATGGTTTATATATGGTAAAAGCGGATTATCCTGAGCAATTTGCTGTCCCTGAGCGTTTTTTAGGACCATTATTTTTGACTGCTTTACCAGATATTGCGCAATCGGAGAATCAGCCTAATGCGGGTTAAAATTTGTGGAATCACTCGGCTAGAAGATGCACTTTGTGCCATTGAAGCCGGTGCTGATGCACTGGGCTTTGTTTTTTATGAGCCTAGTCCTAGGTATATTAGCGCTGAACAAGCCGCTTCGATTATTGCCCAGCTGCCACCTTTTGTGACGTGTGTTGGGCTCTTTGTAAATACGCCTATTGCTCAAGTAAAAAGTTTGGCGCTACAGATCGGTCTAGATTTAATACAGTTTCATGGTGATGAGACTGCTGCAGCTTGTGATGGGGTAGGGTTGCCCTATATTCGTGCGTTAAGAATGCAGCCTGGTCAAGCCATTGCTCAGATTGCTGAATCTTATCAAAAGGCACGAGCGATTTTATTAGATGCTTGGGTGCCTGGTATTCCAGGTGGTACCGGTGAAACATTTGACTGGGCTGCTATTCCCCCCTTAACTAAACCGCTAATTTTAGCCGGCGGTCTAACAGTAGATAATGTTGCGCAGGCTGTTTTGCAGGTGCGTCCTTATGCCGTTGATGTAAGTGGTGGGGTGGAGCTGCGTTCAGGTGTTAAAGATCAGTCAAAGCTCAAGCTATTTATTCAGCGGGCAAAAGCGGCAGATGTTTGTGACCCTTAGATTAGGCTTATCGTCAACTGTAGCAGTACCGTATTTTTATGACTCTTGGGTCGCGTATACTTGGCATCCTATCAGTGATGTAAAACCGCTTAAAAATAAGTCATTTTTAAATAATTAAACTGAATCAAATTCAGTCTGTAACTGGAGTAACCTCATGAGTAATTGGCTAGTAGATAAGCTTATACCTTCCATCATGCGCTCTGAAGTGAAAAAGAGCTCGGTGCCAGAAGGCTTGTGGCATAAATGTACTTCCTGTGAAGCCGTACTCTATAAACCTGAGCTGGTAAAAAATTTAGAGGTTTGTCCTAAGTGCGATCACCATATGCGGATTTCAGCTCGCACCCGTTTAGATATTTTTCTTGATCAAGAGGGCCGCGAGGAAATTGGCGCGGACTTAGAGCCAGTAGATCGTCTTAAGTTTAGAGACAGCAAGCGTTATCGTGACCGCATCAGTGCTGCGCAAAAACAGACCAAAGAAAAAGATGCTTTGGTGGCGATGAGCGGCCAATTGGAAGGTATGCCGATAGTGGCTGCTGCCTTTGAGTTTAGCTTTATGGGCGGCTCGATGGGGGCCGTAGTCGGCGAGCGTTTTGTGCAAGCGGCCAACGTGGCTTTGGAAAAACGTTGTCCATTAGTGTGTTTCTCTGCTTCAGGCGGTGCACGGATGCAGGAGGCTTTGATCTCGTTAATGCAGATGGCTAAAACCTCCGCTGTTTTAGCGCGTTTGCGCGAAGAGGGAATTCCTTATATTTCGGTGCTTACTGATCCTATTTATGGTGGTGTTTCGGCAAGTTTGGCAATGTTAGGCGACCTCAACGTGGCAGAGCCAAATGCGCTCATTGGTTTTGCCGGCCCTCGAGTGATTGAGCAAACTGTGCGTGAAGTGTTGCCTGAGGGCTTTCAGCGGAGTGAGTTTTTATTAACTCATGGCGCGATTGATAAGATTTTTGAGCGTAAAGAATTGCGCCCTAAATTGGCGCAGATTCTCCGCCAATTACAGGGTTTGGAGGCGGTACAGGTCGCTCCACAGGTGATTGAAGAGCCTGCCACAGAGACAGCGGCCAAGGTATAACATGAGCCAGCGCAACCTAGAACAATGGCTAAGCTATTTAGAGCAGCTGCATCCCTCAGAGATTGACTTGGGGCTGGCGCGCATTCAGCGCGTGGCTCAGCGCTTAGGCGTGGGTAAGCCGGCGCCTAAGGTGGTAACCGTCACAGGGACTAATGGTAAGGGCTCAACTTGTGCCTTTATTGCCCAACTGCTGATGGCCCAAGGATTGCAGGTGGGTGTCTATAGCTCGCCGCATTTGTTGCAGTATAACGAGCGTGTGACGATACAGGGGCAACCGGTCAGCGATGCTCAGTTATGCGCAGCCTTTACCGCAATTGAACAGGCCAGAGCTGAAGAGTCGCTGACTTACTTTGAGTTTGGCACCTTAGCGGCGTTATGGGTGTTTGCTCAAGCCAAATTAGACGTGGTGGTATTAGAGGTAGGTCTAGGCGGACGTTTAGATGCGGTCAATATAGTTGATGCCGATGTGGCGTTGATTACCAGTATTGCCTTAGATCACAGTGATTGGTTGGGTGATACACGAGATTCAGTGGCTAAGGAAAAATCAGGAATTTTTCGGGCCCAGCAGATAGCGCTCTGTGCTGACCTAGCTCCACCAGCCATTATTGCGGCTACCGCTCAGCAATTGGGCACCCAGTTATTGCAGCGTGATGCCGATTTTGGCTATCTAGCGCCAGCGGCAAATACTTGGTCTATATGGGGGCAGGCAGCTCATGGCGACTACTGTTTCACTGAGTTACCCGCAGTCAGCTTACCTAAAGCCAATTTAGCCTTGGCAGTACAAGCGGTATTTAGTTTGGGGTTGACTGTTACCCAAGAACAACTAACGCACTGCCTGACACAGTTTAAGATGCCGGGTCGAGTGGAGACGCGGCAGATTAATTGGCAAGGGAAACAGTTGCAGCTGATTTTGGATGTGGGACATAATCCATTAGCCGCTGAGTTTTTAGCTGAACATTTAGCACAGGCACCCGTCACAGGGCAGCGTTATGCGCTCTTTGGTTTATTGAAGGATAAAGACTTAGCCGGGGTAATTGATCAACTGCTTCCGGCGATTGATCAGTGGCATGTGGTGACCTTACCTTGTGGACGTACTCAGCAAGCTGAGGTGCTGGCTGCTTATTTACAGCATAAAGAGGCTAAAGTGACGGTGGAAACCACAGTTGAGCAAGGCTTGTTGCAACTCTTTGAGAAGATGCAAGCCCAGGATCAGCTGTTAATTTTTGGCTCTTTTTTTACGGTGGCTGCGGCAGCAAAAGCGCTGCATGCTTTATCACGCTAAGGAACGCTTCAGTATTTGTACGGACTAAGCACACTCTAGCAACTTGTACTTGTATCGAGGTTAATCACTGTGAGTTCATCCAATGCCAATAAGCAGCGCCTAATAGGTGCTGGTGTGTTAGTGGCAATTATTGCAATCAGCCTGCCGTTTATTCTAAATAAGGAAAAGGTTGCAGCCCCAGAGACTGTTGATATTCCATTGCAGCCTGAGCGCCAAGCACTTAATTTGCCTGAACAGCCGATTGAACTGGCCGATTTTCCACAGCAACAAGTG